>NZ_JBECOT010000013.1:0-87335 GCF_040104395.1 Pseudoalteromonas sp. BZA4 | reverse complement strand
TAACGAGGGCTTGATTATAGTGAGACCAGTTTGTGATTTTGCTCATTGTTGTTGCACGGGCTAGTAGGATATAGATGATCTGATCACAGGCTGGCAAGATAGTTCAAACTTTTAGGAAACAACGCCGCCCACAATATTCCGTTGGCTGAAACGAGTGAATATTCTCATAAAAATATGTGCAAAGAACAGCTTGGCCATTTCAATGACTCATAATCCTTAATGAAGATATATAACGTGGCTTATTCTACCAACCTATTTTACATTTATTATTATATCTTTCACCGTTCAACATCTCATTTAATTTCAACAAGCTAAATAAAACACAGCATTAAAAATTAATAATAAAACATTAAAAACAGCTTTTACTTTCATTTTTTTGGCAGATTGTTTTATCTAAGTAGCGAAGTACTATATTAAAAAAGCACCTCAAGGACTGAGAATGAAAGTATTGAATTTAAGGAAGAGTTCAGAGAAAAGCACACTTGCGTTCCTCGTGACTTTAGCCGTCTTAACATTGTCTATTCTAAAAGCGACATCCCAAAAGCATCCACTTTATGACCTGCTTTTGCTGGCTTTTATGCTTACATCGTTAGTCATTACTTTTTTGGTATTGAGCAGTAAAAATGAGCTGACTATATGTCGACACGGTATTTTTTATAGCTCAGCGTTTGGAAATGTTCATATTGAACCAAACAAAACTAAACTAATTAAACAATACTCTAAATATGGTTTTAATTGTGTGGTAATCATTGGTCATGGCTACTTTATATTCGCGCCATTTTATTATTTAACGTCGAAACAAAAACAACGATTAAAACGATATGATAATAACGTGCTGCATTGGTTAGAGGTTACGCGTAAACGCAGTAAGTTTCAGGGCTTTTAGTACGAATACAAAGCATACAAAAGCCCTTTAAAAAGTTAGTTACTTAGTTTTGCCACTCTTTAAGTACGTCTTTCACATACTCATAGCGCCATGAGTTAAACAGATCTGGCTTTGATGCAGCTTTACGCTCATCAGCATCGAGCTTCCAATTCCAGCTGATCAGCTGGTTAATCTGTTTTTTAGAGGCCAATACATCTTCAGGAATACCCTGCTCTTTTGCAGCTTTGGTAATTTTTTGTTTAATATCTTTAGCGGCTTTTTTGTATGCCGGAAAATCGATTAAACGTTTTAGTTGTGCAGGTTGTTCGCTAACAGGAACGGCTTTACCACGCTCAATACATTTTAAAATTTCTACGCCTGAACGGTTAACTTCCATTGGTTCAACACCTGGCACTCTGCGTAACGCATTTAAACTTGCAGGCTTGCGCTTAGCAATTTCAACCATGTTGTGCTCTTTTACCACGAAGTTAAGCGCGAGGTTTTTGCGCTCTGCCTTTTCACGGCGCCATGCGGCAAGTTCGCGCAATACAGCTAAGTCGTGCGGTCGTAATTGCCAAGCATTTTTAATATCTTTGTAAAGCTGCTCTGCAGGTGGTTGGTAAGCACGTTTTTGCGCGACTAACTCGCTTTCGTTGATCACAATGTCAAAAAAGCCTGCTTCATCAATTTGTTCTTTAATAATTTCAAAACAAGGCAGTAAGTGATACGTATCAGCAGCGGCATAATCTAGCTGCTTTTCTGTGAGTGGGCGCTGTAACCAGTTCGTGCGCGATTCACTTTTATCTATTTCGATATCAAGTAACTCTTTAACCATGTGGGCAAAGCCCATGCAGTTTCCATGACCTAGTATTTGTAGAGCAAATTGGGTATCAAACAGCGGTGTTGGTACAAAGCCAGCGTATTTTTGAAACACTTCAATATCTTCTGACGGTGAATGCAATACTTTTAACACCTCTGGGTTTTTAAGTACTTGCCAAAAATCAAAAAGCGACAACTCAGCCAGTGGGTCGATTAACGCTAAATGCTCACCATCGTATACTTGAATAAGTGCAACTTCAGGGTAAAGCGTACGACGACGCATAAACTCGGTATCAATTGCAAGTACCTGTTTTCCTGTTATTTTTTCTACAAAATCATTTAATTGATTTTGCGTTTCGATCAGTTGATATTGCACTTATACCCCTTTCTTTACTATAAAAAAGCCGGCTAATGCCGGCTTTAATTATTTTTCTTCGTCCTTTAAGGCTCTTCTTAGAATCTTACCAACGTTTGTTTTTGGTAGTTCATCTCTAAACTCAACGAGTTTAGGCACCTTATAGTTCGTTAAATTATCACGACAGTGCTTTATTATATCTTTTTCAGTTAAAGATTGATCTTTTTTCACAACAAAAACTTTAACTTGTTCGCCACTGACCTCATGAGGGATACCGATTGCCGCTACTTCAAGCACGCCATCGTGCATAGCAACAACTTCTTCGATCTCATTTGGGAACACGTTGAAGCCAGATACAATAATCATGTCTTTCTTACGATCAACAATATAGAAGAAACCTTCATCGTCGTAAGTTGCAATATCACCTGTTGCAAACCAACCGTCTTTTAAGCACTCGGCTGTTGCATCTGGGCGGTTATAGTAACCTTGCATAACTTGTGGGCCTTTAACCCAAAGCTCGCCTGGCTCACCTTTCGCTGCTTCTTCACCATTTTCAAGCATAAGCTTAATATCAGTGCTAGGAGCAGGTAAA
Source organism: Pseudoalteromonas sp. BZA4 (assembly GCF_040104395.1). NCBI lineage: Bacteria > Pseudomonadati > Pseudomonadota > Gammaproteobacteria > Alteromonadales > Pseudoalteromonadaceae > Pseudoalteromonas > Pseudoalteromonas sp. BZA4. The sequence goes on along the minus strand of NZ_JBECOT010000013.1, from coordinate 84,704 downwards.
CCAATTGAACCGTTATAACCTTCAAGGTCGTAAGGGCTAACAGTTACAAGTGGTGCACACTCAGTTAAGCCATAACCTTCCATTAATTTGGTTTTTGTTACAGCTTGCCATTTTTCAGCAACTGGACGCTGTACCGCCATGCCACCGCCAAGTGACATTTTTAAGCTTGAGAAATCAAGTTCAGCAAAACCTGGGGTATTTAGTAAACCGTTAAATAGCGTATTTACACCCGTTACAGCAGTAAATTTGTGTTGTGCTAACTCTTTTACAAAGCCAGGCATATCACGAGGGTTTGTAATAAGTACGTTTAAACCACCGTATTTCATAAATGTTAGGCAGTTCGCAGTCAAAGCAAAGATGTGATAAAGCGGCAGTGCTGTAATAACCACTTCTTTTCCGCGATCTAAAACGTTATCTAGACAACCTGAAACTTGTTCAAGGTTACCAACCATGTTGCCATGCGATAGCATTGCACCTTTAGATACACCGGTTGTACCACCTGTGTATTGCAAAAATGCTAAGTCGTTTAAATCAACATCTGGCTTTTTATAGCTCGCTTCGTTACCAGCAAGTGTATCGGCAAATTTGGTTACATTTGGCAATGAGTAGCTAGGCACCATTTTCTTAACGTGCTTAACCACAAAGTTAACGATGTGCTTTTTAAGGCCGCCCACCATGTCACCTACTTGGGTAACCACAATGTGCTTAACGTTGGTTTTTGGTAATGCTTTTTCTAGGGTATCGGCAAAGTTAGCAAGAATGAAAATTGCTGATGACTCTGAGTCATTTAACTGATGCTCTAATTCACGCACGGTGTAAAGTGGGTTTACGTTCACCACTACACAGCCTGCACGAAGAATACCTAAAATAGTAACAGGCGTTTGCAGTAGATTCGGCATCATCACCGCTACTTTATCGCCTTTTTTCAGACCAAGATCATTTTGAATGTACGACGCAACACGTTTTGTAGCACTGTCTAACTCACTATAGGTCAACACTTTACCCATGTTGGTAAAGGCTGGAAGGTCACTATAGTCAGCAAAACTTTTTTCAAACAAGTCGAGTAGCGAGTGATAATGCTCAGGGTCGATTGTTTCAGGCATACCTTCTGGGTAGCGTTTAAGCCAGATTTTTTCCACTCTTAGCTCCTGTTTATAATTATATTTTTTAATAACCTTAATCTAACTAAGGCCGTTTCTCAATGGAGTAAATACTCTAATGGTGCAGATAATCCCACATTTGGTGCAATTATACAATTAACTTGCTTTATACTGCCCAATAAATGCATGAATGTGTTCTAAGGTTAATGCAGGACTTTGCATATGGCAATGGTGACCTCCAGGTATCTCATGAATTTTTAACTCCTTGTAATATTTACCATATGCCTCTAGGTTATCTCTAACAAAAGGATACCCCTTATCCCCTAAGATAAGCTGACATGGTGCGGTAATTAGTTTGATGGTTGCAATACATTGCGCCTCATCAAAGCGAAATCCTGAGTGATTTTTAAGCTTAGGATCGGTTGTTAAATACCACTTACCTGCTTTTTCGTAACTATTTCTTGTCATTAATAGCTCTGCTTGTGGGTATTCAAGGTCGCCACTTGCAAGCCTTGCACTAATAATGTGCGCTATTGAGTCAAATGCACGAGGGCCTTTGCTGTTTACCCGCGCTCTATTTAATATCGCTTTACGAAGTTGGCTGCTCATTTCATTACTGTTGGTTGTAACGCAGCCAATTCCCTCAATAAAGTTTACCGATGCCACCTTTTCAGGAAAGCAGCTCGCAAAAACACCAGCGACCATGGCGCCCATAGAATGGCCAACTAAATGCACTTTCGTTACATCAAGTGACTCAATAAACTTATATACATCATCAACATAATCAATAAAGTAATAGTGGGCGTCACTGCTTCGCCAATCAGATAAACCATGACCAGGAAAATCAAGGCAATACCAACGCTGGTTTAACTGCGCGTTTTGTAACATAGGTATATAACTATGTGCGTTATCAAGCCAACCATGTAAGGCAATCACAACCTCTTCGCCATGACCAAAGGTTAGGCCATGCATTGCCTGAGTGCCAGTTTGAAAAGAAAAAGGTTGCACAATTGCTCCTATTTATTAAGCGTTTCAACTTAAAGGCGTTTATTTATCGTCTGGCTAGTATACAATAATCCTCGCAGTATAAATAAGGGCACAATAAAAAGGTTACATCAATGAAATTAAAATTAAGTCTTTTAGCATTATTATGCTCAGCAGGCTCAGTAATGGCTGAATCAGCACCAAAAAACATCATTTATATGATTGGTGATGGTATGGGCCCGGCGTACACAACTGCATATCGTTACTTTAAAGATGATCCAAATACTAAAGTTGTTGACCCAACTGTTTTCGATACTATTTTGCGTGGTATGGCACATACCTACCCTGATGATCATACCTATGTAACAGACAGCGCAGCGGGTGCAACAGCTCTGAGCAGTGGTCATAAAAGTTATAATGGCGCAATTGCCGTTGATACTGATAAAAAACCAGTAAAAACTATGCTTGAAGTTGCTAAAGAGCGTGGCATGACAACAGCACTCGTAGCTACTTCGCAAATCAACCACGCTACACCAGCAAGCTTTGCTTCGCACAACGAATCACGCCGTAACTACGACGAAATTGCTAACGACTATATCGATAACAAAATCGCGGGTAAATTACCGGTTGATTTAATGCTTGGTGGCGGCACTAAATATTACGTTCGTGAAGACCGTAACCTTGTAGAAGAGTTTAAAGCGGCTGGCTATCAGTACAGCGATGACTTTGCAGCAATGAATGACTTAAAGCAAGTTCCAGCGCTTGGTTTATTCGCTGAAGTCGGTTTACCGTTTGCGCTTGACGAAAATCCAACGCGCCTTACGCAAATGACAACGAAAGCACTTGATTTACTTGATGGTCAAAACGACAAAGGTTTCTTTGTGATGATCGAAGGCAGCCAAATTGACTGGTGTGGTCATGCAAACGACATTGCATGTGCAATGGGCGAAATGGATGACTTTGCTAAATCAATTGAACAAGCAAAAGCGTATGTAGATAAAAACCCTGATACCCTGCTTGTTATCACTGCCGATCACTCAACAGGTGGCTTAACACTCGGTGCTCATGGTCAATATAAGTGGGAAACAGACGTGATTAAAGGTGTTAAAGCAACAGCTGGCACTATCACAAAAGATCTACTTGAAAGCGATGACTTAAAAGCAGTATGGCAAAAGTATTCTGATATCGAATTCACTGATGCTAACAGCATTAAGCTAAGCGAAGCTAAGAAAATGGGCGAGAAAGCACTGCTACTTGCTGTAAAAGATATTATCAATCATGCCAGCTTCACAGGTTGGACTACTGGCGGCCACACCGCTATTGATGTACAAGTGTTTGCCTATGGTAAACGTGCTGAAGATTTCTACGGTTCGCAAAACAATACTGCGATTGCCGACAAGCTGATTGATTTTATTAAGCAGTAATTTATATTGAATACTGTCCAATCATAAAAAAAGCCTAAACATATTGTTTAGGCTTTTTTTATGAATTCAGTATTAGCAATTAGCTAAGCATATACATCAACGCCAATAAGGCTTTGCACTTCGGCGCGGCGCTCTAAGTTAGCAAATTCCGTATAGGTTGAAATAGCGCGACTGGTTTTTGGGTTGCTTGGTTTATCATAAATTGTTTGCTGATAGCTTTGCGACTCAGCTTTAAATTCATCAGCAATAGCAACAGCTTGAGGGCTTGATTTAACATACTCTGTTGACGATTTTTGCTCAGCCGTTTGGTCTGATATCGCTTTAGGCTTATCAGTAACGGTATTTTTACGGCTATATTGACCGGGAATGTCACCGGTATAAAAGCCTGAGCCAATAGGTAAAGTCAAACTCGTAATTCCACATCAAACATGACTAAATTATGTGCCATAACTAACGGGCACGCAAGTCCCGTTATTCTTTAAGTTACTCTCGGCCTGGTAGCTTTTTCCAAGTCACTGTATCACGAACATATTTAGGCTGCGCATTAGCTGCAGTCACCGTTTCACCATTAGCGAATGCAGTGGCAACCGAGGCCAGCATGTACTTTGCATCAGGCAGTAAGATGTTTTCATTTAGACTTACATTTGCAATTTCTGTAACAAGTGCTGGATAAGTCTGCCAACCTGTACCCACTGCAGTTGCTGCTGTTTCAGGTAGCGTTAGCAACTCAGGTTTAATAACTTGCTCTTCATCAACAAGTAGCATTAAACCATTATTATCAGTTTTATAGTGAGCGTAATAAATCTCACCCATACGTGCATCAATGGCAGAAAACACATCGCTAGCTTGGTCTTGCTCAAACGCTTGTTGCGCCATTATCTGCAATGTTGATACGCCAACCAAAGGTAAACGTGCGGCATAAGCTAAACCTTGTGCAATCGCAACACTGATACGCACGCCCGTAAAGCTACCCGGTCCTTGACCAAAACCAATCACATCTAAATCGGTTAGTTTACATTGCGCTTTTGCGAGTAACTCATCAATTAAAGGCAAAATCTTTTGGCTGTGCTGCTGAGGGCACTCTTCAAAATGATGAAATGTTTGCCCTTGATAATGTAGCACCAGCGATAAAGCTTCAGTTGATGCATCTAAGGCAAGAATATTGTGTTTAATCATCTAAGTTACTCTAATTGATCTGTTCTAAAAACGCGTTTGCCATTGCTAAGTCGCGCGTGCGGCGCATGGGTGGCAAACTTTTTAAAAATACTTGGCCGTAATGGCGTGTTACTAGGCGGTTATCGCAAATAACCAACACACCTTTATCTTTACTATCGCGAATAAGTCGCCCTACCCCTTGCTTTAATGCAATGACCGCTTGAGGTAATTGAATATGCGCAAATGGGTCTTTACCTTGCAGCTGGCAATCTTGCATTTTTGCTTGCAATAATGGGTCATCTGGTGCGGCAAACGGCAATTTGTCAATGATAACACAACTTAATGTACTGCCTCTAACATCTACGCCTTCCCAAAATGAGGCTGTGCCGAGTAAAACGGCATTACCGTGACGGGTAAACTTCTCAAGGATAATACGTTTAGACATTTGCCCTTGCATATAAACCGGATAATCCATTTGTGTAGTTAACCCTTCCGCCACTAAATGCATCATACGATAACTTGTAAATAGCACAAAGCAGCGACCTTTTGCTGATTTAATCAACTCAAGGGTCAGCTTGATAATTGCGTGGGGCATATTATTCGCATGTGACTCAGGCAAGTAGCGCGGTAAGCAAAGTAGTGCTTGTTGTTGATAATCAAACGGACTTTCAACAATCATGCTTTGCGTTGGTTTTAAGCCAAGGCTAGCGTTAAAGTGCGCTAAGTCGTTATCGACCGATAAAGTCGCCGATGTAAACACAAAACCTGCCCCAGTGTCTTTCATCATTTGTGCGAATTTAGCCGATACATTAAGTGGTGTAATGTTTACCGTTAGGTATCGGCGAGTGGTTTCGTACCAATAACTATAGCCCGTTTGTGCGGTATCAAATACCCGCTCTAACTGACCTTTAAAGGCCAGTGTACGCTCAAACGGATGCTCTATTTTTTCGCTACGGTCTAAGCATAACTTTAAAACTTGGTATAAAAAGTCGAGGTCACTAATGGCCCGGTGCAGTGCTGCACAAATCTCTTTATCGGCCAGTTTTTCACGCCAGTCACCACGGCTACCATCAACCCCAAACTGTAAGCGTAAATCTGCCACGCTGGTTTCTAACTTGTTGAGGGTTTTACCTAATTGCAGCATATCCGGGATATCTGCACGGTATATCGCACGTAAGTCATTAATTAAATCCACCAGCTTTTTAGTGCTAACACTTTCACCAAAATAGTCACTGGCAATTTCACTAAGCTGATGCGCCTCATCAAAAATGTAGGCGTCAGCAGTGGGCATTAGTTCAGCGAAACCTGTGTCTTTCACGGCCATATCAGCAAAAAACAAATGATGGTTGATCACCACCACATCTGCTTCCATGGCATTTAAGCGGGCTTTGCGAATATAACAGTCTTGAAAATCGGGGCACTCTTTACCCAAACAGTTATCTGCGGTTGAGCTAACATAAGGCAGTACCTTGGCGTCTTCTTCTATGCCGATACAATCTGCCAAATCGCCCGAACGGGTTTCACTTGCAAACTTTGCTACCATCGCTAGTTGATGCATTACATCAGGATCATCTGTTGGCACATGCGCAACATGCTGACTTAAACGATAGGTACACAAATAATTCGCGCGGCCTTTTAAAAGGGCGACTTTTTTAGTGGCGCTCAGTGCTTTGACTAAATTGGGTAAATCACGGTGAAACAACTGCTCTTGTAGTGCTTTTGAACCCGTAGAGATGATGGTTTTGCCTTTTGATTTTAACGCAGGCGCTAAGTAAGCATAGGTTTTACCCGTGCCTGTGCCCGCCTCAACCACTAATTGGTGACGTTTTTTTAAGGCATAATCAACCGCAACAGCCATGTCAATTTGTGGCTGCCGAGGAGTATATCCATCAAGAGAAAGTGCAAGGGGGCCAGTGGCACTGAAAAGTTGTTTGATAAACTTCGCCAATAGATTAAAAGTGATGGGCAGATTTTACGTAACTGACTTGCCAAGGGCAAGACTAAATGAGGAAGCGTTGCTTCCTCATGGTTAAAAGTATGATTGCATTTAAATCATTGTCCTTGAATCGTTAATGTCACGCCTGATGCAGCTCGGTAACCCTGTAAATCTATGTACCAAGTTCCACTTTGTGGGTTATCAAATTGACAACTTTCTTCGTTACCATTTTTGTAAGGCCGACATAGATAATTTGAACTTGTTGACGCTGAGCCATAGTTAACATACAAATCTGCATCGCCACTACCGCCAGTAATCGTCATCGTTAAATTACTAAGGCCTGCTGGTATTTGTTGAGTAAAGCGCTGCCAACTACCGGTAGCGACACTCACGTTTGGCTCAGTTCGGTCAACGTTGTCGCCGCCACCTGAGGTGCTATAACTTCCCGTGAGTGACACATTCGAAATCTCATTCCACGCTTCAACCATGACATGATACGTGCCAGTTTGAACTGACGACATCACACAACTTTCATTACTTGTAGAGGTTGTGCTTTTACAATCAAAGTCTTGTAAGGTCGGCTTACTGCCAAATTTAACGTATAAATCGGCATCACCGGAGCCCCCCTCAGTTACAAACTCAAGGTTACTGCTCATTGCGGGTACATCAAGTGTAAAGAATAACTGATCTTTTGCTGCGCCCGCCAAACCCGTTTTAGCTACGCCATTTTCAAGCTGATTAGTCGGCTCAGTTACCACATCACCAGCGTTCTTTGCCATTTCAGCAACATAGCTCACTGCCAATTTTGCAAATTTACTGGCGTGAACCGCATCAAATTGGGCATCATTTGATGTGTGGATCAATGGGTTAATATCACTCATTGTTGATTCAAATGGCATTGAGGCGGCAAACCCTTGTTGATACCAAGAGGCATGATCTGAGCAGCCATAACCACATTGATCAAAGCCATAGCTCACTGTGGGCTGGTAAGCATCGAGCAACTGCGATAAATACTGATTTTGCGATGAGTTAGTGTAGTCGGTCATCATCACAATATCTGTGCTGCTGCCGTTATTGCCAGTCATATCAAACTGCACCATACCTACAACATTCTTACCCTGAGTTTTATAACTTTGAGCAATATCTTTTGAGCCCCTAAGGCCTACTTCTTCAGCGGCAAATCCCATAATTTGAATGGTTCGCTGAGGTTGGTAGTTATTTTCTACAATTGCTTTGAGGGTTTGTGTGAGCACTGCAATACCAGAGGCATTATCATCTGCACCAGGAGCACGACCATTACTTGGATTAGACTGATTGATTGAGTCTAAATGACCACCAATAATGACGATTTCATCTGCTTTTTCTGCACCAGGAATGGTCACAATAACTGATGATTGCGAAAAACTATGGTTAAAATACTCAACGCTTATATCACTGCGGCTACTGGCTATTTGCTGCCAATGGCTCTTTAACCAATCAGCTGCATCAACACCACTTTGCACTGAATAATATCGGTTATGAAAGTTCATCATGCTATTAACCGTATCGCTCAGTTCGCTACTATCAATCGATGATATTAGTGCGTTAACTGTCGTGGCATTATCAATACTGTAGTTTACTAGGCTCGCATTCATAGCTGTCTGAGCTACAGCATTTAATTGCTGAGTATAGAGCTCGGCATCTGCTAATGAGTCATGGGCTACAAAACCACCGCAGCGATGATAGTTATCGTGCATAAACTCACTTAAACCAGCGATATCCTGCTTGTTAACGCGCATAAAATTAACTTGATTCAAAGCCGATTTTTGCATCGCAAAATTACTGCTTTGTTTACGTTTACTCACTGTATCTTGTTGAAAGTGCTCTGCAGCAAGGGCATCAATGGTGACCCAAATTGTTTCGTCTTGCGCTGCATAACTTACTTGGCTCAGTGATAGCGTGGCAAAACCCACGAGGCACTGCGTTAGACGGGTTGTCATAATCAATCCTTTTATGATGTGTATTTTAATAAAATAAAAAAGGGAGCCGAAGCTCCCTAAAAGGGTGGCTAGTTAGCCGAAATGGTGAGTGTTACACCACTTGCAGCGCGATAGCCGCGAAGGTCGATATACCAAGTACCCGCTTGTGGGTTTGTAAATGTGCAAGTTTCGTTATTGCCGTTTTTATAAGGACGGCAGTCATAGCTAGATGTTGTCGATTGTGAACCAAAGTTCACATACAAGTCAGCATCACCAGAGCCACCAGAAATAGTCACATCAAGTGATGAATAACCCGCATCTAGCTCTTGCGTGAAACGAGTCCAGCTATTTGTGCCAACACTTAAGTTAGACTCAGTACGGTTTATTGGTGTTACACCACCACCGCTGCCCGAATCAAAGCTACCTGTAAGTGATACACCAGATATTTGATTCCACGCTTCTACCATTACGTAGTAAGTACCCGCTTGTACATTACTGATAGCGCAGCTTTCTGTGCTAGTAGATGAAGTACTTTTACAATCAAAGTTGCTCAGTGTTGGTTTTGCGCCATACATAACGTAAAGGTCTGCATCACCACTTCCACCTGTTGTATTGAATTGTAAATTCGTTGCGTCTGCTGGTACTTCAAGAGTAAAGAACATTTGATCTTTCGCTGCACCACTGATCCCTGTGCGAGCAACACCATTAGTTAGCTCTTCATCACCGCCCGGAGGTGGCTCAGTCGTGCCACAGCTACTACCCGCACTTAAGCTTGAAGTCACACCAACCGCCGCAAGAGCCGCTTGAACATCGGCTGGGTCATAGCTTAAATCACAGGCTGCATCCATCACGCCGTTACCTGCTAAATCCCAATTTGTGCTGGCAGTCCAGTAAAGTTGGTTAGCGCGCGCCATCACAACAAACGCCTTTTGCGTATCCCAGCCAGGTGTGGTTGCAAGGTTATAAAATGCCTTGTTGAATACACCTGAGCTGTAGTGCACATCCATACCAGAGTAGTAATTGTTTTGATGGTCAATCGAGCTGCCATCTTGGGTTGGGTTATTCATGTAACGTAGTGCACCGTTACCTTTGAAGATTTCCTGACCCACTAACCAATCGTTTGAGCCTTTCATATAAAACTCAGCCGCTTCACCTGCCATATCTGAGAACGCTTCGTTCAAACCACCTGATTTACCAGAATAAACGAGGCCTGAGTTTTGTTCGGTAAAACCATGGCTTACTTCATGCGCTGATACGTCAAGACTTACCAGAGGATAGAAGGTATTTTGACCATCACCAAAGGTCATAGCACTACCATCCCAAAACGCATTTTCGTAATTACTGCCGTAATGAACACGCATTTTTAATTGGAAAGTTAATGGTGCAGTGCCGACCCAATCGTTATACATATTAAAAATTACGTTACCGAAATAATGCGCATCATTTAAAGGCGAGTACGCACCGTTAATTTCTTTAAAAGTATTTTCAGGACATGTAAACGAATACGCTGTTGAACCACTTGTACTACCATTTAAGTTAATAGTTCTTACATTGGCGTTATTCATAGTACAAGTATTGCTAGACTGAGTAACATCTAGGCTGTCAAAATCAGTACCATAAATGTACTTACCCGTTTTTAAGTTACCACCAGGGCCTGTTGCACTAGCATGTTGTAAGTTATCGAAACTAAATAAAACTTCACCGCTGTTGGCATCAATAATCTGATACGGACGAGATGGGTTGTCGCCATACGTCACATAAGATACTTCATACACTAGGTGTGCAACACTGTCTTCATCTAGCCAAATAGCTAAACGTGATTGTTCATTATGCTTTTTTAAACCAACTGATTTAATTGCAGCCGGTGAATTAGCAAGGCCTTTTGCCATTGCTTTTTTCTTGTTTAGTGCCGGAGACACTGAGTCGATGTCGGCGGCGATATCATACACCGCTGCACCATGTGCACGTTTTAATTGACCATTATCATCAAATGTTAGGCTAACCGTATCGCCGATAACTGGTAGACCTTGATACATTTGTTGATAACGACGCGTAGTGTTGCCGTTACTGGTTTTGATTTCTTTTAATACAACTAAATCATTCCCTGCACCTAAACCAACTAACTGATTTGGATTTGCACTCAATACTGATGATGCATTGGTTTGCAAAGCTTGGTTAATCCCTGTTTGTTCGTTTAGGTATTTCTTGTTCGCAGCTACTGCACTTGTTGCTTGAGTCAAAGCAAAAGCAGCAAGAGTTGCTAATGTGATTTTAGATAAATTCACGTTTACGCTCCGTTAGATTGTTATGTATTTAATATTTTCCTAGTAACCGGACTGCACTGTTCCCGATTAATAACCAGCCTAGATTGAATGGAGCGAAATTAAAAATGAAACAAAAAATTTACAAATAAAGTATTAGCTCTAAATTAAAAGTTCCTAAATAACAGTAGGATACCAAATTTAAAGTTTATTAATTGTTAACAGATTGACTTGGAGTGTAAATTTATTGATACAAAATAATAACATTTATTAAACATTTGTACCTTTTATTTGTTTTTATTTTGCTCACCTTATTATTTGTGATTCACAGCTAAAAGGATTAGATATCCATAAAAAAGTCTGGGTACATAACTTGCAGCAATGGCAAGTATCTAGGGTTTAAGGACTAAGCAGGATTACTGAACTAATACAAAACGAATGGCTAAATGAGCCATGGCTGGTCGTCATTGGTGGTACTGTACTAGCCGCCACAACCTTGTTTTTATTAAAGTTTATAATCATCTATTGCTTAAAGAAATGGACCCAACGAACCGACTTTGTGTTCGACTCATTACTGGTTGACTCACTGTCTACACCATTGACCTTGTGCACAATGATGGTGCTTGTGATCATTTTTGGTCAGTTATTAAACACCACCGGCTTTATGGCTGAGCACCCCTTACCTATTGCGGCCACTGCTAAAGCCATTTGTATTTTTGCCTTAGTGTTATTTTTAGATCATTTCTTATTTGGTACCGTTGATTATTACAGTGCCCGCTCAGTAGTTGTTTCGAATAGTCATAGCATCATTAAAGGCTTGATCCGCTGCGCAATTGTATGTGTTGGTTTATTGGTGTTATTAGGTACGTTAGGCATATCAATCACTCCGATTATTGCCTCTTTGGGCATTACCTCTCTTGCCGTCGCTTTGGCTTTACAACCGACACTCGAAAACTTCTTTTCTGGCGTTCAGTTGGTGATTGATAAACCTATTCGGGTCGGCGACTTTATAGAGCTTGAAAGTGGCGATCAAGGCTTTGTTGAGAAAATCGGTTGGCGCTCAACCTGGGTAAAAATGTTGCCAAATAACATGATAGTCATCCCCAATAGTCAGCTGTCTAAATCGCGCATCATTAACTATTTTTACCCAGAAAAAGAGCTCAGCGTCCCCGTTGAAGTGGGAGTGCATTATAGCTCAGACCTTGAAAAAGTTGAGCAGGTTACGTTGGATGTTGCTAGGCAGATATTAAAAAGCCATGAATGGGGCGTCGATGATTACGAAACTTTTGTGGTCTTTCATACATTCGATCAATCAAGCATCAATTTTACGGTGATGTTAAGAGCAAAAGAGTACTTTAACCGCTTTTGGGTGAAATCTGCTTTTATCAAAGCATTACATCAACGTTACGCAGAAGAAGGAATTGTGATCCCTTATCCAATTAGGGCAATTAATACCAGCCAAGAATCAGCTCAATTTAAACAGGCTGATTGACCTAACTGAACTTATCATAATTACGCTTTTTTCAGGTTTATTTTTGTCTCTTTTAAGACATTATTAACAGCGATTATACATATGCAATCAGCGCCTTGAATTTTTACTCTAAAATGTCATAAAAATCGCATAAACACTGTGACATACCTATTTTAGAGGCGTACTATATGCGGCCAGAAAGTGACTGCTTTCTGCGTCTTGTTATACAAATATTTAAGGTCAAACAATGAATGCTTGGTACCTCATTTGTTTTCTTTCAGCATTAGCTATTTTTATTGCTTTTGCTAACCAATTCATCCTCAAAATGCAAACTACGATTGCTATAACAACTGGCTCTGTTGTTATTTCTTTACTACTTATTCTTGCCGTTAAAATGCTTGGCGATACTACCGCCCTCGAAATGACCCAAATTGTTTCTAGTATCAACTTTAATCAGTTGCTATTAAAAGGCATGCTCGGCTTTTTGCTATTCGCAGGTGCGCTGGAAATCAACTTAGCAGCCCTTCGTAAGCAACGGTGGGAAATTACCGCATTAGTATTATTTTCAACCATTACCTCAACGGTCATTGTTGGTTACTTAAGCTATTATCTGTTTGCTTTTGTAGGCTGGCCAGTACCGTTTATTTACTGCTTGTTGTTTGGTGCTTTAATCAGCCCAACCGACCCGATTGCAGTGTTAGCCATTATTAAACAAATGCGAGCCCCAGAAGGTATTTCTGTGCAAGTTGAAGGTGAGTCTTTGTTTAATGATGGTATTGGTTTGGTGATTTTCACAACGATATTTTCAGTGGCCTTTTATGGCACCGAAGCCACCTTTACTGACGTTGCTGAATTGTTCTTAGTTGATGCAATTGGCGGTATCGTGTTTGGTCTCGTGATTGCGTTAGTCGGGCATTTTTTAATTATTAATAGCCGCGATGTGAACATTCGTTTGCTACTAACCTTGACCATTCCAACAGCCGGCTTTGCAGCTGCGAATATTTGGGAGATCTCAGGTGCACTTGCTATGGTCACCAGTGGTATTTTACTAGGCAATATTACTCGTTCAAAAGCAACAGAGCGTACTGGGCCTGAAGATACTCGCTACGTTAAAGACTTTTGGCATGCCACCGATAGCTTTTTAAATGCATTGCTGTTTTTGATTATCGGTATGCTCATCGTCACTATGCCTATTACCCTTGAAGAAATTGGCTTAGGTTTACTGATGGTACCTGTGGTGTTGCTAGCTCGTTTTATAAGTGTAGGTGCGCCATTTGTGTTCTTTAAAAAGTATCGCCAATACGATAAGCACTCAGTGAAAATACTCACTTGGGGTGGCTTACGGGGTGGTTTAGCACTGGCAATGGCAGCTGCTATCCCACGCGATCAAGTGATGATTGCAGGCTCTGACCTTCACAACCTAATTGTAATTGTGACCTACGTAGTTGTGATCTTTTCGATTATCGTACAAGGTTTAACAATTTCGCCGTTGATCCAAAGTAGTATTCAATCGGCAGAAGCGAAAAATTAAGCACTGCTTTTTACTTTAAAGGCTCGATTATCGAGCCTTTTTTTGTGCTTTATCGGCATACATTCGCGCGTCTGCAACAGCGAGTAACTTCGTCAGTGAACAAGGTTGCTGATCAGAAAAATCGGCAAAACCATAAGAAAAGCCAAGTTCAACTTGATTATTAAAGCTATTAGGTAAGTCACTGAATGATAACAACAAGCGCTGCATTATAGTATCGCATTCGCTGCTATTTAAATCTGTAAATAAAATCACAAACTCATCACCGCTCAAACGTGCATATAAATCCGCTTTGCGACAACAGTTCTCTAGTAATCCTGCAAAATCTTTCAGTACTCTATCGCCAGCGGCATGACCAAATTTATCGTTAATTGTTTTAAAGTTATCTAAATCAATAAACACTAATTTTGCTTTTAAGTGCTGGCGAATACATAAATCAAGGTAATGCTCTGCAGTGCCAATAAAGCCTCGACGATTAGGCAGTAAGGTAAGCTCATCGGTAGTCGCTAATTGCATGATTGCAAACTCTCGCTCGACGATTGCTGCAAAGTCTTGTAAGGCTTTAATTTCTTGTTTGTTAAAACTGCGTGGTTGATGATCGATAAGGCACAAAGTGCCAATTCTATTTCCTGATTTAAGTGTAATTGGGCAACCCGCATAAAAGCGAATATTTGGGTCTCCCATTACCAGTGGGTTATCTGCAAAGCGCTTATCGTTTAAGGCATTTTCAACCACTAGGGGATCTTTGTATAAAATTGCATGGGCGCAAAATGAAATATCTCTTGCGGTCTCTGTCACATCTAGCCCCACACATGACTTAAACCACTGTCTATGCTCGTCAATTAAGCTAATAACACAAATGGGTACAGAGAAAAATTGTTGGGCAAGGCGAGTTATTCGGTCAAAGGCAGGCTCACTTTGAGAGTCTAAAACATTCAACGAACGAAGCTCTTCAAGTCTAGCTTGCTCGTTTAATGGTAATAAAGGTCGTTCCATTGAATTGCCTTGTAAGTAACAACACAAGTGTCTCTTAACGTTAGCAGAAAAAACCACTCAGTTGCATAAAAACAAATTCTTATATGGAGTATTAAGCCCATGTATCTAGGTGTTTATTACCCTCTTCATCTTCTTCTATGGCACTTTTGTTGCCTTTATCTTCTTTTTTTGAGGCTTTTTTGCGGCGTTCTATTTCACGCTTTTGGCGCTTTTCGAGCTCAATTCGCTGCACGTTCGCATCTTTTACGCCCGCAATATGGAACGCACCTTTACTTTCCAACTGTAAGCGCGTAATTCGACCTAAAAAGGGGATCATGATATCCATTTGTACCTCCTATCTATCCATTTATTATCGGCAGTTATAGCATATACTTTAATTTCGCAAAAAAATGCTTGCCAAAGATTAGCAAAGCATGTTTATCTATATACGTAACTTATTTAAACAGATTTACGCACTGGTTTATACAAACGAGTGCAATACAGGAAAAATTATGCGCTTCAATCTGACAACTATCCATCATCACCATCATTCACCGGAATAGCCTGTCAGGTTTTTCGCTGAGAGGTTATTCCTAAAAGGAACCTCTGGCGAGCAATCAACCAAATTATTTATTTTCGCCCTGAGGTTCCCTCGGGGTTTTTAGTTTTTGAATTAAAGGAAAATGAATAATGAGCAATACCAACCGTTTACGAATCGCCATCCAAAAAGGCGGCCGCTTATCAAAAGACTGCCAAGAGTTACTAAAGCAACTTGGTGTTAAATTAAATCTTCGTGAACAACGTTTAATCGCACACTCTACCAACATGCCAATTGACGTACTTCGTGTACGCGATGACGATATTCCGGGCCTAGTAATGGACGGTGTGTGTGACCTAGGTATCGTTGGTGAAAACGTACTTGTTGAAGTTCAAGCCGAACGCGAACGCCAAGGCGTGGCATTCGAAGTAAACAAACTTTCTAAACTTGATTTTGGTTACTGCCGCCTAGCACTTGCATGGCCACAAGAACTTGGCCCACAAGATAAAAGCTGGTTTGAAGGTAAACGCATTGCCACTACCTACCCAGAAATCTTAAGCCAGTACCTAAAACGTGAAGGCATTAATGCAAGCACAGTCATGTTAACGGGCTCTGTTGAAGTTGCTCCGCGTGCTGGTTTAGCTGATGCAATTTGTGACCTAGTGTCTACCGGTGCAACCTTAGAAGCTAATGGCTTAATGCAAGGCGACACCATCTTAGAATCAAATGCATGTTTAATTCAAAACAAAGACCTTACTGATCAAAGCAAACTTGATTTAATCAACACGTTAATGCCGCGTTTACGTGGTGTGCGCCAAGCAAAAGAAAGTAAATACATCATGCTACACGCACCAAAAGCAAAGCTTGATGAAGTATGCGACTTACTACCTGGCACAGGCCAACCGACTTTACTATCGCTTGCTGGTAGCGACGATTATGTAGCACTACACATGGTTAGCAGCGAAACCCTTTTCTGGGAAACAATGGAACAGTTAAAAGCACTGGGTGCCAACTCAATTCTTGTTATGCCAATTGAAAAAATGATGGAGTAATTATCCATGTTTCGCTGGAATGAGGAAAATCAACAAGCACAGCAGGCGGTACTTACCCGCCCTGCTGTTACTGCAAGTAAAGAGGTTGAAGCAATTTGCATCGACATCTTAAATGCGGTTAAAACTGAGGGTGACGCAGCGTTATTAAAAATGGCAAAAGAGTTTGATAAGCGCGAAACACCTCGCTTATTAGTGCCAATTGAAGAAATAAACCAAGCTGAGCAGTTATTATCAAACGAATTAAAAGCCGCCATCGAAACGGCCTATGCCAATGTAAAACGTTTTCACCAAGCACAATTACCAAAAGACATTAAGTTAACAACGCAACCTGGCGTATTGTGTGAACTTAAATATCAAGCCATTGAAGCGGTAGGTATTTACGTGCCAGGTGGCAGTGCGCCTTTGCCATCGTCAGTGATCATGCAAGGGGTACTTGCACAGTTAAGTGGTGCACAAACCGTTGTGCTTACTACACCTGTAAAAGCCGATGAAACTATCAACCCTGCCATTTTATATGCGGCAAAACTATGTGGTATTAAAACCATTGTAGAAAGTGGCGGCGCCGGAGCGATTGCAGCAATGGCATACGGTACAGAATCAGTGCCTAAAGTGAACAAGATTTTTGGCCCGGGAAATAGCTTTGTCACCATGGCAAAACAACTTGTTGCGCAAACTATTCCGGGCATGGCGATTGATATGCCAGCGGGCCCTTCTGAAGTGCTAGTAATTGCTGATGAGCGTGCAAACCCTGAATTTATTGCGGCAGATTTATTGTCGCAAGCAGAGCACGGCGCTGATTCGCAAGTTATTTTACTATGTAACAGCGAACGCATTATTGAAAAAACACAGCAAGCATTAACAGAGCAGCTAGCAAAGTTAAGTCGTAAAGACACCGCCGAGCAAGCCCTTGCTAATTCAAGCTTGATATTAGTGGACACGGTTGAGCAAGCTTTTGCGGTGTCTGCTGAATATGGCCCTGAGCACCTTATTCTTCAGCTTGCTGATGCGCAGCCTTATTTAAGCTTAGTGAAAAATGCCGGCTCAGTATTTGTAGGTGATTACACCCCGGAGTCTGCCGGTGACTATGCATCGGGTACTAACCACGTACTACCAACGTATGGTTACAGCGCGACCTATTCGAGCTTAAACTTACTGGACTTCTTTAGAACTTACACAGTGCAAACCATCAGCAAAAATGGCTTACGTGAATTATCTAAAGCAATTTTACCTTTAGCTGCAGCAGAGGGGCTTGATGCTCACGCTAATGCTGTTTCGATTCGTCTTGAGGCTATGAACAATGAGCGATAATTCAAAAATAACGACACTGTTGCCAGATAACATCGCAGCGCTTACAGCCTATAGTTCGGCGAAAAGTGAAAAGCTGACAGGCACAACCTGGTTAAATGCCAATGAAAGCCCTTATTCACGTACGCCAAATATCAATTTAGCTGATTTAAATCGCTACCCAGATCCGCAGCCTCAGCAAGTGATCAATCGTTACGCTTGCTATGCTAATTTAGAGCCAGAGCAAGTACTGATGACTCGTGGCGCTGACGAAGGTATTGAACTATTAGTACGTACTTTTTGTAGCCCTGCTAAAGATAGCATTGCACTCTTTTTGCCAACTTACGGCATGTACAAAGTGACAGCTGATACCCACAACATTGCGATTAACGGTTTAACTCAAGAGCTGTTATTAAAAGGCACGGTTGATGAGGTTGTCACTGCAGTTGCTGATTCAAAGCTGTTGTTTATTTGTAACCCAAATAACCCTACCGGCAGCATGACAAGCCTAGACAAAATCAGAAAAATCACCCAACAACTTGCGGGTAAAGCGATTGTAGTGGTGGATGAAGCTTATATAGAATTTTGCCCAGAACAAACAGCGGCAAGCTTGATCAACGAGTTTAGTAACCTTGTGGTACTAAGAACCTTATCAAAAGCATTTGCACTTGCGGGTTTAAGAACAGGCTTCACATTAGCCAACAGCGAGCTACTTGCGCCTATTCGTAAAGTGATTGCGCCATACCCTGTATCAACGGTGGTGGCGAGCATTGCCGCAGATGCATTAAGTAGTGACAACATCGCTTCAATGCGCCGTCAGGTGACTATTCTAAATTGCTTAAAAGGCAAACTGAAAAGCTGGCTTGAGCAATCACCTGCTGTTATCAAAGTACTGAGCGGTGAAGGTAACTTCGTCACCTTAAAACTAAAAGACAAACAATCATTTAATATCGCACTTGAGCAAGGACTCGTGATGCGTGCCTTCACCTTGTATGGCGAAAATGATTGGTTACGAATTTCTATCGGTAACGAGCAAGAACTAGAACAAGTAAAAATTTGGTTAGATGGTTTATCACTGACCAGCAATACAGTAGAACAGGAATTATCATGAGCAACCCGTATTTATTTATTGACCGCGATGGCACGATTATCGAAGAGCCTATCACCGACAAACAGGTTGATAGCCTAGAAAAATTAGTGTTCTTGCCGAATGTGATCCCTGCTCTATTACAACTTCAAGCGGCAGGTTACCGCCTTGTTATGGTATCTAATCAAGATGGTTTAGGTACTGATAGCTTTCCGACGGCTGATTTTGATATTGCTCAAGACAAGATGATGGATATCTTAAACAGCCAAGGGATTAAATTTGATGACGTTCTGATTTGCCCTCACTTTGATGAACAAAATTGTGACTGCCGTAAACCAAAAACTGGTTTACTTACTGAGCTGATGCGCTCAGGTAAAGTCGATTTAGCACGCTCATTTGTGATTGGCGACCGCCAAACTGATATTGGACTTGCCAATAACTTATGCTGCGAAGGTATTTTGTATGATGGCAGTTGGGATGCCATTGTCACTAAGCTGACAACCGCGAACCGTGAAGGCCGTGTCACTCGTAATACCAAAGAAACACAAATCGATGTACGAGTTAATTTAGACCAAACAAAAAATGGCGAAATTAGCACTGGCCTTGGCTTTTTCGACCACATGCTTGACCAAATTCGTACACACGCCAATATCGGACTTAATATTCAAGCCACTGGTGACTTACACATTGATGAGCACCACCTAGTTGAAGATATCGGCATTGCACTTGGCCTTGCCCTTAAACAAGCGCTAGGTACAAAAACGCAAATTGGTCGCTATGGTTTTGCACTCCCTATGGATGAATGCAAAGCAGAAGCGCAAATTGACTTATCTGGCCGTGCCTCGTTTGTATTAAATGCTGATTTTAGCCGTGAAAAAGTCGGCGACTTAGACGTACAAATGGTTGAGCACTTCTTTAAAAGCTTAAGTGATAATGCCGCCATGAGCCTTATTTTGTCGGTTAGCAATGGTAATTGTCACCACCAAGTTGAAGGCCTTTTTAAAGCGTTTGCAAGAGCACTTCGCGCTGCGATTGCAAAAGATGCTTCGCAACAAACAGCAAGCTCTAAGGGGTGTTTATGATTGCCATAATTAATACCGGTTGCGCCAACATTAACTCTGTTCGTTTTGCCTTTGAACGCTTAGGGAAAACGCCTGAGGTTATCACCTCACCTGAGCAACTAAAAGGCTTTGAACGTGCCATTTTACCCGGCGTAGGTCATGCTTCTGTTGCCATGAAACGCTTAAAAGACGGTGGTTGGCAGCAAGCAATTGATGAATATCAGCGTCCGTTGATGGGCATTTGTTTAGGCATGCAATTACTTTGCGACAGCACTGAAGAAGGCAATGTTGAGTGCCTTGGCAAAATTCCAGGTATTGTTAAGCACTTAGATGTAGGTGAATTAACTTCACCGCACATGGGCTGGAACGACCTAAGCGTATTAAAAGAGCATGCCCTCACCAAAGGGTTATCGGCGCAAGATCAAGTGTACTTTGTGCATAGCTTTGCTCACACAGTGAACGATGCCACCCTCGTTAGTGGTGAATACGGACAAGCTTTTTCAGCAATTGTTGCTAAAGATAACTACGCAGGCATGCAGTTCCACCCAGAGCGAAGCGCCAAAGTAGGCACCCGACTTTTACAAAACTTTTTAGATTGGCAGCTGTAAGCGCAGCAAAAAAATAAGAGAAATAAACGTGATTATTCCAGCACTCGATGTATTACAAAACCAAATTGTGCGCTTATACCAAGGTAAGTATGATACCGCACAATTTTACCCTTACGAACTTGGCGCACGCTTACAAGAGTATGCAAATAGCGGCGCAGGCAAACTGCACTTAGTTGATTTAGAAGGCGCGCGCGATCCAAATAAAAAACAGTGGCAGCACATTCAAGCTGCGACTAAAGCGCTTAATGTTCCTTATCAAGTGGGCGGTGGTATTCGCTCTGAGCAAGATGTTGCTGACTGGCTTGAAGCCGGTGCTAACCAAGTCGTGATCGGCTCAATGGCCGTTGAAAAGCGTGAGCAAGTACAGGCCTGGATTGAAAAGTTTGGCAGTGAACACTTTGTTATCGCACTAGATGTTAATAAAACTGACAACGGCTGGGCACCAGCAACACATGGTTGGTTAAGTGAATCTGAGTTTGGCTTGTTCGAACTTGTTGATTTTTACGTGGCACTGGGTGTGGTTGATTTTCTGTGTACTGACATCAGCAAAGACGGCACCATGACCGGCCCTTCGTTTGCACTTTATGAAGATTTAACCAACCACAACAGCGAGATTAAAGTTCAAGCATCAGGCGGTGTAAGCTCACTGGATGATATTGCAAAGCTGAAAAAACTGGGTGTTGGCGGTGTTATCTTAGGTAAATCATTGCTCGATGGTGCCTTTAATGTTGAGGAGGCGTTAGCATGTTATCAAAACGCATAATCCCTTGTTTAGATGTAAAAGACGGCCAAGTCGTTAAAGGTGTTAAATTTAAAGGCCATGAAGTGGTTGGTGATATTTTAACGCTTGCTAAAGCTTACAGCGATGCCGGTGCGGATGAACTGGTGTTTTATGAAATCAGTGCCAGCGTCGAAAAACGCCTACTTGATGTCAATTGGGTAGAGAACATTGCACGCCACATTGATATTCCATTTTGTGTGGCGGGCGGCATTAAATCTGTTGCTGATGCAGCACGTGTTTTAGAACGTGGCGCAGATAAAATCAGTATTAATAGCCCTGCAATTGCTCGCCCTGAGCTTATCAAAGAGTTACACAATGAGTTTGGTAAACAGTGCGTAGTTGTGGGTATTGATAGCTTTTATGATGAAAACACTGGCGAGTATTTAGTGTACCAGCTGACTGGCGACCCAAATGCATCAAGCCGTACTCGCTATAAAACCGAAGAATGGGTTAAGCGCGTGCAAGACCTAGGTGCTGGTGAAATCGTGCTCAATTGCATGAACCAAGACGGCGTGCGTAAAGGCTACGACAATGTTCAGCTATCAAAAATGCGTGCACTGTGCGATATTCCACTAATTGCATCGGGCGGCGCAGGTACGATGCAAGACTTTGTTGATGTGTTTCAACAAAGCCAAGTTGATGGCGCCCTCGCTGCCAGCGTATTTCACAAGAACGTCATTGATATTGGCGAACTTAAACAATTTTTAACTGATAATAATGTAGCGGCAAGACTATGCAATTAACCAAAGACACTCTTTCTCAAGTCGATTTTGCCAAAAGCGAATTGATCCCAGCTATCGTGCAAGACGCACGCTCTGGGGTGATTTTAATGCAAGGCTTTATGAATCAAGACGCATTAGCTGCCACTTTCGACAAACAAAAAGTAACCTTTTACTCGCGCTCTAAAGAGCGTTTATGGACCAAAGGCGAAACATCAGAAAACTACCTTGAAGTCGTTTCTGTGCACACCGACTGTGATTACGACTCACTATTAGTACTGGCAAACCCACTTGGACCAACATGCCACCTAGGCACACAAAGCTGCTTCGGCGATGATGCTAAACCTAGCTTGTCGTTTTTAGCTGAGCTTGAACAAGTGATTGTCTCGCGTAAAGACGATGACCCGAGCAAAAGCTACACTGCATCTTTGTTTGCAAAAGACTTAAGCCGTAGTTGCCAAAAAGTGGGTGAAGAAGGTGTTGAAGTTGCCCTTGCAGCAATGAAACATGATAACGATGAATTAACCAATGAATCGGCAGACTTATTGTATCACTTAACTGTGTTATTACAGCGCCAAGGCCTATCATTGGCTGATGTGGTGAGCTGTTTACAAGGCCGCCATAAGTAATAAATATAGAGTGTGGTATCTAAATACCGCACTCTATTGCTGTTTTAACGCTTCTAACACAATTTTAAATGCCGGAGACGGTTGCCTTCGGCTCGGGTAATACAAATAATAACCGGGAAATGCGGGGCACCAATCAGCTAACACTTTAATTAAATTACCATTTTTAATATGCTCACCAAACTCTTCTTCAGGTAGAAACGCAATACCTAACCCCTGTAACGCCGCCTCAACAATATGATGAGAGGTATTAAAGATTAATTGACCGCGTACATTCACATTGAGTTCCTCCCCCTCTTTTTCAAACTCCCACGCATATAAACCGCCATGGGTCGGAAAACGAATGTTGATACAATTATGTGCAGTAAGATCCTTTGGCGTGTTAGGCTTTGGATGCTTAGTAAAATACTCAGGGCTTGCAACGGCTGCCATATTGAGCTCTTTACCAATAGGCACTGCAATCATATCTTTATCTATAGTTTCGCCAAGACGAACGCCAGCGTCGATACGCTGAGCAACAATGTCTGTGTAGCCATAGTTAACATTAAATTCAATATTAATATCGGGGTATTGCTTTAATACATTGGCCAGTTTTGGGAGTAATGTGTTCTGAATGATAAAATCACCACAAGTAATTTTTACCGTGCCCGCAGGTTTGTCTCTGAGTTCAGTTAACGCTTCTAACTCATTTTCAATATCATCAAAACGATGCCCTATTGCATTGAGTAAACGCTCCCCGGCGAGTGTCGGTGATACGCTTCGAGTTGTTCTGGTTAACAAACGAATATCTAAATTTGCTTCTAGTGAACGAATAGCCTGACTCAAAGCTGACTGAGTCACGCCTAACTGCGCAGCAGCACGCGTAAAACTGCCAGTTCTTGCCACAATGACAAAATAGTTCAATTCATTGAGGTTTTGTTTGATCATCCACCAGCCTATTAATAAGTATTACTAATAAAGCATATTAGTATTCATTAGCTAGTCTATTCAACCTATGTCTGAAAAAATACTCCATCACATTTAACTGTATGGACTAGCATGACAAATTACTCAACCTATCAAGATGATCAGCCTATGGAGCAGCAAGCTAATTGGAGTGGGGTTTTTGCGATGACATTATGTATTTTCGCCTTAATAGCCTGCGAGTTTATGCCTGTAAGCTTATTAACACCTATGGCTGAAGATTTATCAATTAGTAAAGGCATGGTTGGTCAGGGGTTAGCAATATCGGGTTTTTTTGCGGTGGTCACGAGTCTATTCATGAGTCCTTTATTTGCTAAAAGTGATCGAAAAACCTTACTAGTCGCTCTAACCTTGATAATGCTACTGTCAACTTTAACAATCTCTGTAGCTGATAGTTACGCTGTTTATATGCTTGGTCGTGCGTTAATCGGCTTAGTCATTGGTGGCTATTGGTCACTTTCAACTGCTTCTGCAATGCGCTTAGTTCCCGAGGAAAAAGTGCCTAAAGCACTGGCAGTATTTAATGGTGGTAATGGTCTTGCCATGATAATTGCAGCACCACTTGGCAGTTATTTAGGCAGTGTTCTTGGCTGGCGAGGCGCGTTTATGTGTTTAGTGCCATTTATTGCTATTGCTGTATTTTGGCAATGGCAGGCTTTGCCTAGCATGCCAGCTCAGCAGCAATCAAAAGGACCTTTTTCTGCATTTAAGTTATTTAAAAAGCCACTCGTCCGTTTTGGTATGCTAGCTGTCGCGCTGCTATTTATGGGACAATTTACTTTATTTACCTATGTAAGGCCCTTTTTAGAGTCAGCGTTTCAAGCCACCAGCCAACAAGTCTCTATGGTGTTATTTGTTATCGGTTTTGCAGGCTTTATTGGCACCTTATTGATCAGCAAGGTGATAAAGCTCAGTTTAGCGTTTGCATTAATAGCAGCTCCTGCGGTTATGGCTTTAATAGCATTTTGTTTAGCTAATCAAATATCTCTTTTTAACATCAACATCGTATTACTTGGATTATGGGGGGTAATTGCAACTGCAGCGCCTGTTGCTTGGTGGAGCTGGGTAGCTCGTGCTTTACCAAAAGATGCTGAAGTTGCAGGAGGATTGATGGTAGCAATTATTCAATTTTCGATAGCACTAGGCTCAACATTTGGCGGTATATTATTTGATGTTTATGACTACCCTATTACCTTCTTTGTTAGCGCAGCTATCTTATTTTTTGCAGCTATTGCCAGCTATTTCACTATAAAAACACCCTAAAAAATCATTAGGTGGCTCATACTTGGGCTACCTAATGTTCATTTTAAGCACCTAAAGATACATTCGACACTTTTAGGCAATAAATCGACTGTTCTAATATAACGCCAAACTGCACAAATAACCGACAATAACCTCATCAAAGCTGCATTGTGAAAACAAATTGCAGTCCCTGTTAATCAAAAAATAGGAGAGAGTTATGACAACCTCAACTGATAATTTTTACCAAAGCGATGCTGTTAACTTTGAAAAAGTAATTTTCAAAAACCAATTACAAATGAATGTAGTCGGTAATCTTTTTACACCTAAAAATGCAGAGAAAGGTGCGAATCTTCCAGCACTTGTAATTGGTCATCCTATGGGTGCGGTAAAAGAGCAAAGTGCTACTTTATATGCAACTAAACTTGCAGAGCTAGGCTTTGTAACTTTGGCAGTTGATCTTAGCTTCTGGGGCGAAAGTGACGGCGAACCACGTAATACTGTACTACCTGATTTATACGCAGAGTCATTCAGTGCAGGTGTCGATTACCTTGCTAGCCGTTCATACGTCAACAAAGAAAGCATTGGTGGTTTAGGTGTATGTGGTAGTGGTGGTTTCATCATTAGTGCCGCAAAAATTGACCCACGTATCAAAGCTGTGGCAACAGTTAGTATGTATGACATGGGTGGCGCAACGCGCAATGGTTTAGGCAACTCTATTGATCTTGATATGCGTAAAGATATGCTGGATGAGGCTGCAGAGCAACGTAATGTTGAGTACCTTGGTGGCGAAGTACAATACACTGGCGGCTGCCCCCATCACATTGATGAAAGCTCACACCCAATTGCAAAAGAGTTTTATGACTTTTACCGCACTGAGCGTGGTGAATATACACCAGAGCGTTCATCAGCAGATTTAACAACACACCCAACATTAAGCAGCAATGTGCGTTTTATGAACTTTTATCCATTTAACGATATTGAGACTATTTCACCACGTCCATTACTGTTTGTTGCCGGTGAACACGCTCACTCATTTGAGTTTAGCCAACAAGCCTATGATTTAGCTGCTGAACCTAAACAATTATTGGTTGTACCAAATGCAGGTCATGTTGATTTATATGATGATGTGGGTTTAATTCCATTCACTAAAATTGCTGAATTTTTCAAAGCAAGTCTTTAACTAAAACGTGTCATGGTAACGAATGGGACATAGGGATATGCCCATTCGTTTTTTATACCAATTCGCTTAATTAACTATTATTGCCCATTGGTATTATATGTAGCCGGCTATTTAGCCGTTGCTAAAAACGCCTCAACATCTCGTTTTGGTGATAAACCAAAAAACCGAGAATACTCACGAGAAAATTGTGAAGGGCTTTCGTAGCCAACCTTAAAAGCAGCACCTGAGGCATCCATACTCTCGCCAACCATCAACCTTCTAGCTTCCATTAACCTTAAACGCTTTTGATATTGCAACGGACTCATTGAAGTTAGATCTCGAAAATGATGGTGGAAAGTCGATTTACTCATTTTAGCAAGACCCGCTAAGTCCTCTACACTCAAGGGTTGATCATAGTTTTCTTTTAACCACTTAACACTACGAGCAATTCTCAGCCCTTGGCTACCTGTTGACACTATATGGCGAAGCTCTGCCCCATGCTCACTGTTAAGTACACGCCAAAAAATTTCGCGTTTAATTAATGGCGCAAGCACTGGCATAGACTCAGGATCATCAACCAGATCAATTAATCGTGTAAAAGCGTTAAGTAGCGGCTCTGTCATCTCACCTAAGGTCATTCCCTTATTGAGTGATTGCTTGTTTAATTTGTCGAGCGGTATTTGCGAAATCAGTTCACCTAACATAGCCAAATCAAGCTTTAACACTAAGCCTAAATAAGGTGCGTCGTCTTTTGCTTCAAGAACTTGCATTTTTGCAGGCAAATCAATTGAAGTAATCAAATACTTGTGTGGGTCATACTTGAACAGATCTTCGCCCAAGGTCATGCTTTTTGCCCCTTGTAGCACCAGTGCAATACTTGGTTCAACCACACACATTGAACAAGAGGTGGCGGCCTGTGTTTGTCGATAAAAAAACAAATCCTCAATCACGCTATCAGCGGTTTCTTGCTGGCCAATAAGCGGCGCAATCTTATCTGCTAAAGCAGCGCTCATTTTAGCAATAGCATCATAATCTGAATGCATAACCAACCCAATTAAATTCAAGATACTTAACTATACGCTCGGTTATACAATATTGACCAGTGATAAATTTGCCGCCTCGGACTAATAGGCAATAACTTGCGTGCATTGTACTTTTTAAAGGCACAGTTTTTAGCCAAAATGAAGATTCGTTCGGTTACAAACACATGGAGAAAAGTATGAAGTATATTATCGGTACCCTTATCTTAACGATGAGTGCATTTAGTCATGCAGAAAACGCCTCTTCACAACGTTTAGAATTACCGCAAATCACAGTGCAAAAAAATGGCACTCAGTACCCAATGACTGGGCTCGACAAGTATTTCACGGGCAAAGTACGCGTCGAGCCTAGTTTCCAAGCTCATGGCGAAGCGAAAGCCGCTGGTGCCATGGTAACATTTGAGCCCGGCGCTCGAACAAACTGGCACACCCACCCTGTTGGCCAAACCTTAATTGTTACATCAGGTATGGGCTGGGTTAATCAGTGGCATGGACAACCTCAGGTTATAAAACCAGGTGACGTTGTACATATTCCTGCTAATGTTAAACATTGGCACGGTGCTACAGATAAAACAGCCATGATGCACTTAGCTATTCAAGAATCAAAAGACGGTAAGGTTGTTGATTGGTTAGAGCCAGTAACAGATAAGCAATATTTAAAAAAGCAGTAAAGATGGTAAGTGAAATGCAAATAAAGTTCACCAGTAACGGCAAAACTATGCAAGCGACTCTAGAAAGTAACAATGCCGCTAAGCATTTTTATCAACTTCTACCATTGACTTTAAAAGTAGAAGACTTCGCCAATGCTGAGAAAATTGCCACTTTACCAGAGAAATTAAATCTACAAGGCTTACCTGCTGGCACCGATGCCAACGCAGGAGACATCACTTATTACGCACCTTGGGGTAACCTTGCGCTCTTTTATAAGCAGCAAAGTTATGCAAATGGTCTTATAAAACTTGGCAAAATAACGGGCGATAGTCAGTTTTTTAAAAGTTTAGGCCAAGCGGATGTCACTATAGAGCCCTTGTAGTAGATACTAACTCTCCAGTTAGCAAAGCTGCTTCTGTACGCCACAAAGCAGCTTTTTTATTGCCTGACTTTATCTGCCCAGTGCTTTTAAAACATCACGAGCAAAATCATGCTCACTAAAGCCTTTAAGCCCTGCAAGGTCGTACCCTCGCCTAACAATCACTAACTGCTCGCTTGGAATGATCACTAAATATTGACCACGGTTGCCTCGCGCTGCAATGGTATCGTTTGGTAACTCAGGAAAACGTTCGTTATAAAGCCACCACTGTGCGCCGTATCCCGGTGCCGTTACAGAGGGTTGAGCAGGGGCAGGTTTACTAATATAACTTAACCAGTCTTTTGGTAATATTTGCTCACCTTGCCAGCGGCCATTATTCAGGTGTAATAGCCCCAAGCGAGCAAGATCCCGCGAAGTAGTCCACACTTGCGATGACAAAATAAAGTCACTTTGCCAATCTGACTCTAAAAACGTGTGCTGCATGCCGATTTTATCGAGTAAATTGTCATATGGGTAACGCAAATAGCTCGCTTCATCGTTGAACGTTTCTCGTAAGGTACGTAGCGCTAACATGGTGTCGTTATTGGCGTATTTCCAACGGCTACCAGGCTTTACTTCTAACGCAGTATGAGTCGCAGTATCAGACACTAAACCGCCGCCCATATAGACACGATCCGTACGATTGCCCGCTTTATTACTGTCTAAACCTGATGCCATGTGAAGCAAGTTTTCAAGGGTAATTTCGCCGCGTGGGTCAAGCGGGTGAGACCAGCTTTCAAGCCCCGTAGGCTTTGTAACATCAAGCCGCTTTTGCGCTACCGCCACACCAATAATGCTCGCGCCAATACTTTTTGCAACAGACCAAGTACGCTGGGCAGTTTCAGGTGTAAAACCTGCTTTATATTGCTCTGCTAGAATCGCATCAGGGCTTGCTATCAAAATTGCCGAAGTTCGTGCGCCTTCACCATAATGACGAGTAAAAGCCTGTGCAATAACCCCATCAAGCGCCTTATTGCCCGTCGCTTTATTAACACCATTTAGCATTTGCCAAGGCTTACCATCATCCTTTTGGTAGGCTAAGTTTTCTTTAAACGGTGCTTGCACGAGTTTTGCAGCTTTAAGGCTTGCCCCTACGGGTAAATCAACACAGCCTAAACGAGGCCGCCACACCGATATGCGCTGCTTATCTTTATCGTAATCAACAATGACTCGTTTGTGCTCAGTATCAATGTTAGCTTTTAGTGTTTTTACAGTGTCTGCTATTAAAGGGTAAATACCGGTAAGTTCATCTATATTGAT
Source organism: Pseudoalteromonas sp. BZA4 (assembly GCF_040104395.1). Classification (NCBI taxonomy): domain Bacteria; kingdom Pseudomonadati; phylum Pseudomonadota; class Gammaproteobacteria; order Alteromonadales; family Pseudoalteromonadaceae; genus Pseudoalteromonas; species Pseudoalteromonas sp. BZA4. The sequence goes on along the minus strand of NZ_JBECOT010000013.1, from coordinate 55,423 downwards.
TTGATCTTTGCTTTTGCCAGCGTTAAACGTGGCACTACAGGTAAAATTGGCGACGTACCCAGCGGCATAAGCGTTTAAAGTTGTATCTGTTTCTTCGCTACAAACAAAAAAGCTAGTGCACAACAACGTACTCAGGAAGGTTATTTTTTTCATTATTACTCCATGGAGGCCAAAGAGTTTAAGTTAGCAAAAGAAAAAAATAATGATATGTTTTTACGGCAGTATTCGCTCTTTAAGCGATAAATAACCGAATAAAAAAGGAACAACAAAAAACGCCATACTGGGTATGGCGTTTGGCTTACTCAATCTAAAAATTATTTAAAATGTCGAGGCATCAATTACATAACGATAGCGCGCTTTTTTCTCCACCACGCTTTGCCATGCATTATTGATTTCAGAGGCTTTGATTAACTGGGTTGCTGGCAGAATATTATTCTTAGCACAGTAATCAACAACTTCTTGCGTTTCTTGCATATCACCAATTAACGAAGCATTAAAGTTTACGCGGCTTGCAGCCAATGCTAATGCATTCATATTTAATGAAAACTCTTCTGGCATGCCCACTTGAGTGTACGTGCCGAATGGTTTTACTAATGAAGCATATTTAGCAATATCATATTTCACTGGCAAGGTATTAATTAAATAATCAAGCTGCGACTTATGCTCGTTGTAAGCGTCTTCACCGTCAACAACACCTACTTTATCGCCTTTTTTCAAGTTGAATTTAAGCAACGGAGAATACGTTGTAATGCCGGCACATAATAAAGGAGCAGCATGCTCTAAACTAATGTTTTCAGGAATATGCACTGCAAAATGATCGCGAACAACAATGTTATTCGAGTAACCACCTTGTGTTATACCTGTCGGTGAGCGCTCATCAGGGTAGCCATAAGTAAATTTTGTTTCTGGGCAATATTGCTCGCCTTGATCTTTACAGCTATTACAGTCAAGATAGCTATCAACCATACAGCCTACACCAGCACGGTCGCCCACTTTAAACTTAGTCACATTCTTACCGACCGCAGTTACAATACCTGCAATTTCATGACCTGGTACTTGAGGGTATTGCTGTGCGCCCCAATGCCCTTTCATCTGATGAATATCTGAGTGGCAAATACTGGCGAATTTAATTTCGATTAAAATATCGTTATCGCCTACTGGGCGTCTTTCGAATTCCCATGGTTTTAGTAAGCCTGAATTATCAAAAGCCGCATAGCCACGAGATTTTATATTGCCATTTGCAAGCTGCTCAGATGATGCTGCAAATGAAGGCGCCGCAAAGCCACCTAATAAAAGGCCTGCACCTAAAGCTGAACTCGTTTTAATAAAATTACGACGTGATAAGTCTTGCGTTTCATGTTTGTCACACATTTCAATGTACCTTATGCTAAATAATCTTCATCTGAAACAGCTTCGAACCAGTCAACAGGTTTACCATCGAATGCTTCTTGAACTGCTACATGCTTCATTGCACTATCAGCAGTCGCACCATGCCAGTGCCTCTTTCCGCAGTTACACCAAATTAAATCACCTGGATTGATGACTGTTTTCTCACCACCCTCACACTGTGTCCAACCTTGACCTTCTGTAACTAGTAATACTTGGCCGAGTGGATGAGAATGCCAATTTGTGCGAGCTCCTTTTGAAAACTCCACCACAGCAACACCAACGCGAGCAGGTGCTGGTGCATTAAATAAAGTACTAATTTGCACTTTACCTGTGAAACATTCTGCTGGCCCTGCAATTGGATCTTGAGAACCTGACTTAATTACTTGCATATCGTTTGTTTGCGCTGAATCACTCATATGTTTCTCCTTGGCTTGCTTAGGTTATGGTCTACTATTTCAGTCTAAAGCATAGTTAAAAACCATAAATGCCTGAAGCTCGCGCTTTCTTGCCTATTTGTGTAAAAAAGTTTTTAAAGCCTTTAAACCTTTTTTATCAGCACCTACGACTAAGCTAATAACACCACACATATGAAAGGGAAGAACCATGTTAAGTACAGTAAAAACGCTTTCACTCATTGCCGCAGGCTTATTATCAGCACAAACATTTGCTTGGGGTGATATGCCACTACAAGAAACTAAAAACCTAACGCTAGATGCAGCCTCATTAAGCGCTTTAAAATTAGAAACAGGCTCTGGTTTTTTACACATTACCGGTAGTGACAGTGATGAAGTAACCGTTAAAGCCGAGATTTATCAAGAAAAGCCTCATGATGAATACTGCTTAAACCTTGAAGCCAAAGGCAATAACGCAGCACTTAGTGCAGGCCAGTGCGATTACCACACCAATAAGCAAACTCGCATTGATTTAACCGTTGCTATCCCTCGCTCATTTAATGTAAATGTGCACGATGGCTCTGGTGAAATTATCATTAGCAAAGTTGCGAATACTGTGATCAACGATGGTTCAGGTTCAATTACCGCAAATGACATTACAGGCACATTAGAAATCAATGATGGTTCGGGTAGCATAGAGGCACGTAATATCAGCCGTGATATTAAAATTCATGACGGCTCAGGTAATATTGATGTTGCCAACGCACAGGGCAATATTGAAGTACATGATGGCTCAGGCGGTATCGACTTAAATGATATTTCGGGTGATGTTGTCGTTTCAGATGGCTCAGGCAGCATTCGCGTTGATACTGCAGCAAACTTTGAGTTACTAAGTGATGGCTCTGGCTCAGTAAAAGTAACCAACATTGCTGGTAAAACTAAGATGTAAGCCCACGCTTCACCGTTATTAGCAACTAAAATGCCTTCCTTTGCGAAGGCATTTTAAATTGTAATTACCAATCTTTATTAGCATTTTTACAAGGGCTTAGGTATCCTTTAGGAAACGTTTAAGGAACTGCTATTTAAAAGGATAGCCTGATATGAAAAAGCCACTCGCCGCCTTACTAACTGGCCTTGTTTTAACAGGTTGTACAGGACTAACAACTGAACAACAAGCGGCCATTGATAACCTAACCCCTTGCGAGAAAATCAACGCCCTATTAGGTGCTTACGACAACCGCTTTGAAGGCTTAAAACGTAGCCGTGTAAATACTAAATACATAGAAACATGGACAGCGAAATACAACCTTATTGCCGATAACTGTCAAATCACGGCGCTTGATAAAGACAATGTTACCTACCGCTGTGTAGGCAACTACGAGCAACAGCAACAAGCTGTCGCTGATCACACTCGTGCAGTTAATTTTACCCAAGCTTGTTTAGCGGGTAATAATTGGCACCAAACACAAAAAGAGTCAGCTGAATCGTTACGCACCACGTTTGTGCTTGACGAAAACAACCCTGTTATCTCAATTCATTCGGGTAAAACCCTATCACGCAAACAGCCTTGGTCTACCACGCTTGAAATTGGTAAGCCAATTGAAGGTAAGTAATACACTCATGAAGGCTATATTAGCCTTCACATCACTATGACAAAATCAAAAAAACCAACCAGCCAATTTAAAACAGATTGCATCGGTCAATGTCATCGCCTAAATGGCTATTGCACTGGCTGTGGTCGCAGTAATGATGAGATTTTTGACTGGATCATTTTATCCGAACAAGAAAAGCAAGCGATTTTAAATACTCCTCGCCCTGACATAAAAGCGAAATAGTTCTGACACCCAAGCGTCATTAAAGCTTGTTAGCCTGATTCAAACTGACCATCAGGTAACGATAATGACCGCTATTTTTGTAATTAACTTAGCAAGCTCTACTGAACGATTAAACCGTGTTAGCCATGAGCTCAACGCACAAAATTTGGCATTTGAACGCCTTGATGCAATTGATGGTAGAGAGCTGTCTGATACAGAGATAGCCAAGCACTATAGTGCTGATTTAAATATAAAAAAATACCATAAGCCATTGAGTAAAGGTGAGATTGGCTGTTACCTGAGTCACAGAAAAGCATGGCAAACCATTGTCGATAGGCAATTAGATTACGCCATTATTTTAGAAGATGACTTTGTTCTCGACCGCTCTATTCACAGTGCAATTGAAAACATTAGTACATTAAAACACCCTTGGCAGCTAATAAAATTGGCCGCTTATAAAGACCGAAATCGGGAAATTGCCTTTACAAAGCCCCTTGCTGATGAGCAACACTTAGTTATTCATAAAAAGCTTATGTCTGGCTGCTGTGCAACTGCTGTTAGTTTTGAAGGTGCAAAAGCGCTATTAAAAGCCACAGCCATATTTGGCCGCCCCGTTGACTGCGATTTACAGCATGTATGGGAAACCGGTGTTTATGGATACTCTTTGCTGCCCTACCCGGTATCACAACCTGATAATTCACAAAGTGATATTCGTGATAGATCAGTAAAAGTTAAAAAGTCGTTTTGGCGACGTAAAAAACAGCAGCTACAAAGTGCACTACTAAACGCAAAATACACTAAGCAGTTTGTAAAAACGCAGCTAGTACCAAACAAAAAGAAAGGAGCCGCAGCTCCTCTCTTACCAATCAAAAATCATTAACGATTTATTTTGCTTGGCTGTTATTTAGCTTGATTTGGGTGGTCAACACCCATCCATGCTTTAAACAATGCCATTTGAGCTGGTGTTGCATCTTTTAATGCTTTGACCTTTTTCTCTTTATCAAAGTCTTCGCTAAGTGTTAGCGTTGTGCTTTGTAATGCATCGCGTCTAATGAAATCAACAGTCACTGTGTCGCCTGCTTTAAACGTTTCGAGGCTGGCTGTTAAATCTTTACCAACATGCTTTTTGTTAAACGCCACGATTTTGTCATCAGTCGTTAAGCCCGCTTGCCATGCAGCGCCACCACGGCGAACATGAGTTAGGGTTAATAACTCACCGCTGTTTTTTGCAAACGAATCAATACTAGGTACTGATTTTGCGCCTTCAGGGCGAATTAAACCTAAGCCTACTTTTGCAAGTAGCTCATCAAAGTCGATAGCAGCTGGCTCATCCACATTCGCTTGCCACCAAGCGCTGTAATCACGACCTGTAAGCTCTTTTAAAATTGCTTTAACATCATCTGGCGTAAAACCATCTGGTAAACGATGCTTGTTGTAAAGCGCGCGGTGAACGTCGCGGTAACTGATTTTGCCATCGCTTTTTTCTAGCAAATCAATATCAAGTGCCATTGAAATCAATGAACCTTCTAAATAGATATTGGTGCTGTAGTTGCGAGCGTGGTCGCCGCCTTGGTTGATCCACTTATCAAAGCTTGTTTCGGTTGCACTTTGTACTTCGCGACCCGGTGTTTGTAAGTGACGATTAACGGTTTTCGTTAACGTACCGAAGAACTCATCAGTTGTTTCAATGCCAGCGCGCACCATTAAGTGATCTTCAAAGTAGCTGGTTGAGCCCTCTGCAATCCATAATGTTTTCGCGTAGTTAATATTGGTGTAGTCATACGGCGCGATACCTTTAGGGCGGTATGCTTTTACGTTCCAAGTGTGAATAAATTCGTGAGCTGCGGTGCTGATAAACGCAAGGTAATCTTTACGAGAACCAAAACGGTCACGTGGGCGCTGGATAATGGTTGAGTTTAAATGCTCTGTTGCACCGCCTGCTCCTGACGTAGCATGCACCATAAATACGTAACGCTCATACGGGTAGTTATCCCAAATTACGTTACCCGTTGTCACTAGCTTTTTAAGGTCAGTTAGCATTTGTTCTACATCGTAGTTGCCTTCACCCCAAATAACGAGTTCGTATTCACGACCATCAACAGTGAACTTATGTAGCTCATTGATACCCGTTTCGATTGGTGAATCAACTAAAATATCGTAATCAGCGGCCTTAAAACTGTGTTTAGAACCCGCATTTTCCATACCCGATACTGAGCGCCATTCTTTTGGTACATTTAGCTCAACTTTAACTGGGTCTTGGCGGAATGATTCGCTGAACATGAAAAAGCCAGATGCATCAATGAAGGCATGACTGTCATCAATATGACGAGCACGTTTACCTAGCTCGTTAGCGTAAACTTGGTAATCTACATTGACTTGAGTAGGTTCGTTTAGATGAACACGCCAAGTGCTGTGGTCAATTTTTTCCCACTTTAAAGCCTTACCATCATCATCTTTTGCTTCGAAAAAGCGCACGCCATTGGCAAGATTTAAAATTTCGTAACGGCCAGTACGCCAAGCTGGAAGTTTAATATCTAAATGTGCTTGTGCTGTTTGCGGAAACTCAACACTTACATTACCTAAATGGTGCTCAGGCTGAGTGATAGACAGTGAGTAGTTCACATCTGCAAACGCACTGCTAGAACAGGCCGCCAAAATAGACATTGCCAAAAACTTTTTCATAACAACTCTTTTTATTACTATCAAAATTGCGAAACAGCCTAACAATTGCGAGAAAAAATGTGAATTAAAAACCGATAAACAGCCATTGCAACAAGTTTGATAGACAAAATAGCTAAGTTTTTGACTTGGAACCTACATTTCGTATTAATTTGTTGTAAACTTAGCTAATAGAAATTTGAATTTTGATGGCGGTATTACTAGGTGCAGCAACAGCATGATGTTCTTAATAAAAAGTTAAAGCAAGCGATCGACGCTCGAACAGTGGTCGAAGATGCGCGCAAACATCAAGTTGAAGTTCTTTCTCAGTTTGCAGCGAAACTATCGCTAAGCTGTAAAGGACTAGACATTGAACTAGACAATCGTTTAGCAAAATTTAGAAATGCCCTTAAAAAAGGGGTTAAATTCGAATTACTCACCCCCTTTATCGATGATGTGCTTGGCCTGTTAAAACAACAAGAAACTAAGCAAATGACACTGCAACGTGAGCTAAATGAAAGCGTCACTGACGCAGGCAAGCAGCTGCAAAAAGTACGAGGCTTGCCTGATGATGCACGTCGTTCGCTACGTTACTTACTCGATCACGAATTAAATAATATTCAGTCTAATCATGACTTTGTGCCACTACTTTCGAAGCTGATTTTAATTTATCATCAAGCCTTACAAGCCAAGCTTGCAACAACAAATACAGCTGAGGCGCAAATAAGACCAGAGCTTGCCACACAGCTGCTTTCTCTTGCCAATGACTTAGTGCTCGAAGATGAAAGTGCCGAGCAAATTAAGACTATCAAAAGTAAAATAACCCACAATGATAGTGTTGACGATCTGCTTGATTCTGCACTGAATATTATCAGCATCGTTACGCGCAATATGAGCAAAGAGCGCCAATCAGCGCAAAGCTTTTTGATCTCATTAAATCAAACAATCGAAGATTTACATCATTCCATTGTTTCTACCAGCAAGCATTCAGAATCTCTGAGCGCTGAATACGACACGCTTAACAAGCAAATCGAAAGCAAAATTAAAAACCTGCATACGCAAACACAGCAAGCGACGTCTATTTCTTCGCTTAAAGAGCTTGTAGAAGAAGAATTAAAATCATTAAGTGATGATTTAATTGCGAAAGAAAAGCTAGAACAAACCGAACGCGAAAGCTTACTCGCTAGCTTTAACGATATTAATAGCCGCATTAGTCATTTAGAAACCAAGCTTTCTACCTATAAGCAGCGCCTAAATGAGCAGCGCTTTAAAAGCTTACTCGATGGCCTAACTAAGTTGCCAAACCGTGCTGCATTTGATGAACGCTTTAACCATGAATTTAACTTATTTAATGTGCAAGAATCAGATATCACCTTTGTAGTGATTGATGTAGACCACTTTAAATCAATCAATGATCAATATGGCCACAGTGCTGGTGATAAAACACTGCAAGTAATTGCTAAAGCATTACAAAAATCAATTCGTAAATCAGACTTTATTGCCCGTTACGGCGGCGAAGAGTTTGTGTTATTAATGAGTGGAATGTCGATTGAAAATGCCGCTGTGCCACTTGAAAAACTGCGCAAAACAATTCAAGGCATTCCGTTTAAATTTAAAAATAAACAAGTAGAAATCACCATTTCTCTTGGTGCAACCCAGTTGAAAAAAGGTGATACCCCGCTGATTGCCTTTGACCGTGCAGATGAAGCACTATACAAAGCTAAGAACGAGGGACGAAATAAAGTTTGCATTAGCAAATAAAGGCCTCATCTAGTATGTGAGGTCTTTGACACACAATGATAAAGGCTCATAGACGAGCCGGGAGAGTGCTTATGTTAAAACAACTGAATCCTACAGGTGTACTGGATTTACTATCGCAACTAGAAGTTGATCTACTCGAACAATCATCCACCAGCGAGCGCTATAAATTATTTAGGAACTGTGTGCTCGCGGTTCTCAATGTGGGCAGCCACACCGATTCAAGCTTAGAAATTTACAATAAATACGAAGACTTTGATATTCGCTTATTAAGCCGCGAACGCGGGATTAAGATCGAACTTGAAAATCCACCCGAATCCGCCTTTGTTGACGGCGAAATTATTACCGGTATTCATGAACATATCTTCTCGGTTATTCGCGATATTCTGTTTATTTGTCAAAAGTACGAAAAAGATTTAACAGAACAAAAAGCCATTACTCATATGGTATTCGATATGCTGCGAAACGCAGGCGCATTGAGAGTAAATAGTGACCCAAGCATGATAGTTTGTTGGGGCGGCCACTCTATTAACGAAGTGGAATACAAATATACCAAACAAGTTGGCTATGAGCTTGGCCTTCGTGGCTTAAACATTTGTACCGGCTGTGGCCCTGGTGCAATGAAAGGCCCAATGAAAGGTGCCACTATTGGCCATGCCAAGCAACGTATTACTAATAACCGTTACTTAGGTTTAACCGAACCAAGCATTATAGCCGCTGAGCCACCAAACCCAATAGTAAACGAGCTGGTGATTTTGCCTGATATCGAAAAGCGTTTAGAGGCTTTTATTCGTACAGCCCATGGCATTATTATCTTCCCAGGTGGGGCGGGTACCGCAGAAGAGCTGTTATACCTCTTAGGTATTTTGCTACACCCAGATAACGAAAAACAATGTTTACCAGTGATCCTTACTGGCCCTAAAGAAAGTGAAAACTATTTTATTGAGCTGTGTAAATTCGTTGAGAAAACGCTTGGTAAAGCGGCGCTAGATAAGTTTGAAGTGATCATCGATGATCCAGAGCGCGTTGGTAAAACGCTTAAAGCGAAGATGGTTGAAGTGCGCGAATACCGCAAGAGCCAAGGTGATGCCTACTACTTTAATTGGACACTAAAAATCGATCATGATTTCCAACAGCCGTTTGCACCAACTCATGCTAATATGTCGAGCTTAGATTTACATTTAGATCAACCAACTCAGCAACTCGCAGCTAATTTACGCCGTGCGTTTTCAGGCATTGTAGCTGGTAATGTTAAAGACGAAGGCTTACAAGCCATCAAACAACATGGCCGATTTGTGCTAAGTGGTGAACCTGCGCTTATGGCTGATATGGACAAACTACTGGCAGCATTTGTTGAGCAAGGCCGAATGAAGTTGCCTGGCAGTAAGTATATTCCTTGCTATGAGATCAAAGCCTAACAGGAGCCTATGTGACAACCCAATTACTTTTAATAGATGCGCTAAATCTTATTAGGCGCATCTATGCTGTTGATAGTAATCAGAGTCATCACAGTGAAGAGCATATGATAAAAGCAAGCTGTGCCCGCGTGGCACATGCTTGCAAAAAGTTACGCCAGCAAACGAATGCGACTCACGCGATTGCCGTGTTTGATGGTGAAAGAAGTTGGCGTTATCACTACTTTGAGGCCTACAAAAGCACTCGTTCACCAATGCCTGACATCCTCAAGCAAAACTTATCACGCTTTAAACAAGCAATTGAAGACACTGGCATTGTGGTGTTTTCACCTGATAATGATGAAGCCGACGATATAATTGCTACTCTTGCTTACAAGGCCGCATCTAATAATGTGCATTCTACTATCGTTTCTACCGATAAAGGGTTTTTGCCGTTTTTATCTGAGCAAATTGCAATATTTGATTACTTCAAAAAACAGTATATTGAGCTTGAAGATATCAAGCAGCGCTTCGATGTACCAAAGCATCGACTTGCTGATTTTTGGGCATTAGCAGGTGATAAAACCAATGATATTCCGGGCGTTAAAGGGATAGGTAATAAGTCGGCGCAGCAATTAATCAACGATTATGAGTCTATAGAAGTGGCCATGAACGATGATGAGCTAAACCCGACTCTTAAACGTAAGCTGAGTTCAGAAATGGACATGTTCGTAATATCAAAAAACCTTGTTATGCTGCGTACCGATATTAACTTAGGCTTTAGTTTAAAGCAGTTAAGGCTCAATTAGTCGCAATCTCGTAGCACAGTTTGCCAACTAAGCGTATACTGAAAATTCGCGTTAGTTTTATAGAGTTACACATGTTTAAAAAGGTTTACCAATATCTGGTACTTGGGTTAGGTGTTTATGCACTGATAGCAACCCTAGTGATCACTTTTTATAAAGATGATCCGCAAGCCATGATCTGGCAAGACCGTGAAGCTTTTAATAAACGCTATATCGCAAAACTATCGATTGATAAGCCCGAAAACCTTAATGCGGTGCTTGATTATTTAGGTAGCCCCGATCTAACCTATGCTAAACGAGTCGAAGACAATGTTTGGCAGATTATTTTTTACCGCACTCAGCATGTTAAATCTGATGGCATAACCACCATCGATGAGTGCACAGGCCTACTATTTAAAAATGGTCAGCTGGTATTATGGGGGCCAAGTGCCTATGAAAGCTATCAACAAGAAACCTAACCGCTTATGATGGAAAACGTGACGCCACGGGAATTGGCACGCTTATTTGATAGTACACACCAGCTACTTAAGCTTTATCATAAAAAGCAAAAATGGTCACAAATTTTCCCTTTATTAAGTAACCTAGCTGAGCGTTATTACCTAATATACCAAGCTTGCCCAAAAGGGATGCAAGCACAACTAAGCTTGTATGTACCGAACCATGGTTACACCACAAACTTAGTTGTAAACCAATGTGTTGTAGCCTGCATTTTGTGCCGCAGCCTTAACTACAACCAAGCCATTAGCGAACAAATTATTAGCTGCTGTTTAGCCAATTACCTTTGCGTTCAATCCCAAAGTAATAAGTTAGCGGCAGGACAGACCCTGACGGCTCAAGATAAAAAGCTTTGGCAGTGTCGCCATCAATTAGCAGCAAAATTACTAAAAGACTCAGGCCCACATACGCTTTCTATTCAGCATTTATTAGCGCGTTTAAATAAATATAAACAAGCCCTATTAAGCGCGCCAAAAATTATGATTTACGATGGCGCAACAACCTTAGTTGCTTTGGCTAATATTATTGCCATGAATACGACTTACCGCGAGTCGGGTGGTCACATTAGTGTGCACAAAGCCTTAGCTGATATTTATTTACGCACCCCTAACGAGTTTGCCCAAAATGCTATAAAAGCACTGATTGCGCATATTGGCCCTTACATTCCGGCCAGTGAAGTAAAGTACGCCGAACAAGTACTTATTTATTTAGCCACAGATGAACATGGCCGCCATATATTGGTTGATGCCAGCCGCCCTGAAAAAATTCGTTGGCATCGCTTCAAAGCAAGCTTAACTATTTTTGACAAACAAAGGCATTGTAAAGACTCTCGTTTGCTATACACAGTTTGGTTTAGTGAAAACATTAACTTTGCTGAGCCACAGCCAATAAATCAGCAGCGCAGGCAGCACTATTTAGAGTTAATTAGCACGTTAAAAGTATCGCAAGAATATAGCTTTCGTGGCTTAAACAAACTTTTAAGCCCCTACCCTGAATTGATAACCCAGCTTACCGTTGCTTCTAAACCCTACAATAAAGAGCAGCAAAGAGCTAAAGACTTGCGCCATTGTTTATCTATGGTCGGATACGATAACGCCCCTGCTATTATCCAAAAAGTATTATTTCAACGCTTGGTTGCAACCACCTCTCACCCGCTTTTTCAGCATATATCTAAGCGCCTTGAGAATATGGTGCGCATTATTCAGGCGTTATTTAAGCACAACGATTCTATTCAATTTGAGCAAGTTACTTTGCCCTTATATGCCTACGTTCTTTATCTTTGCGAACATCAAGCAACCAGAATTTCTCGTAAAACTGTATTTGAGCAGGCCGAAGAGCAAGTAATAAGCCCACCGCTTGCCTGTTTGTTTGGGGTTAGTCACTTAAACCAAGAGCCACTAACGGCGTATTTAAGTCAACTGATTGGCGATAACAGTTGGACACAGCATTTACTTGGTAGTGAGCAACATAAAAAGCAAACACTCGATATCAATGAAAAACATTGGGTCGCGATTAAGCTATTTACTTATTATGTTTTTCAACCCAAAGCGCTATTTAGTAGTTGGCAAGAACAGATTATTTTCGACAGCTTATCGGCTGCTGGATGGCAATCAAAAGCAGATTTTTATGCATATCTGAAAAACTGTGAATTTGCAGACAATTTTTAGATTGTGTTGTTAAAAAGTGCGAAAACGTTAAATAAATATGAACTTTAGTCTGTTTATAGTCAGTATTCACAGGATAAACTGGCAAAAAGCTGAATAAATTGCTATAAAAGCCGCTTAAATTTTCAAACACATCCACGTAAACCCTCTAACAAGTAAATCGCATGCTATTTCGCGATAAGTTTACGTGTTTATCTACTCATAAATAGGAAAAGTAAATGGCTAAACAAACCATCACAGTGATCAAAGGCGACGGCATTGGTCCTAGCATTATTGATTCAGCACTTGAGATCCTTAAAGCTGCAGGTTGCGATTTTGATTATGAATTCGTTGATGCTGGCCTTGCTGCCCTAGAAAAAACTGGTGAGTTACTTCCGCAAGAAACAATCGACACTATCGCGCGTAACAAGATCACTTTAAAAGGTCCTTTAACAACGCCAGTTGGTGAAGGTTTTACTTCAATCAACGTAACTTTACGTAAAAAGTTTGGCCTTTACGCTAACGTACGTCCTGTTAAATCATTCGCAGGTACACAAGCTCGTTACGACGACATCGACATCATCACTATTCGTGAAAATACACAAGGCATGTACTCAGGTCTTGGCCAAGTGGTTTCTGAAGATGGTAACGAAGCAGAAGCAATGTCAAAAATCACCCGTGAAGGTGCAGAAAAAATCGTTACTTTTGCATACGAACTAGCGGTACGTGAAGGTCGTAAAAAAGTAACTGCTGTACACAAAGCTAACATCCTTAAATCAACATCTGGTTTATTCTTAAAAGTTGCACGTGAAGTAGCTGAGCGTTACCCACAAATCGAATCAACAGAAATGATTGTTGATGCAACTTGTATGAAACTAGTTATGACTCCTGATGAGTTTGATGTAATTGTTACTACAAACTTATTCGGTGACATCCTATCTGACCTATGTGCTGGTCTTGTTGGTGGTTTAGGTATGGCTCCTGGCGCAAACATCAGTGAAGATGCAGCAATCTTCGAAGCTGTACACGGTAGCGCACCAGACATCGCTGGTAAAAACCTTGCAAACCCAACGTCAGTGATCTTAGCATCTATCCAAATGCTAGAGCACCTAGGTATGGGCGACACTGCAGAGCGCATCCGTAGCGCAGTTGCTGATGTTATCAAATCAGGCGACCGTACAACTCGCGACCTAGGCGGCAGCCACGGTACTACAGACTTCACTCAAGCTGTAATTGAGCGTCTATAAAAAACATTTGTTTAAGGCTTATGACAAGCTAATAACCCTTAAACACCTCTTTTTCAAAAGCCAGTCTACGACTGGCTTTTTTATTCCCTCTACTAAATTGAATACTTAATTGGACATCCACTTTTATCTTTTAGCTTATTTGGACATCCACTTTTATCTTTTTAGTAAAACCTCAACATAAAACTAGACACCCAACTTAAAATTTCTCACTTCTCAAAATTATGGCTAAACTTGTATTGTTCAACTCAAGGAGGAGAAGAGCATGGCAACCCCACGTAGAAACTTAATTAGCGTTTCAAACACGCCTTACTATCATTGTATTTCACGCTGCGTTCGTCGCGCTTATTTGTGCGGGCAAGACCCACTAACAGGTCGTTCGTATGAACACCGGCGCGATTGGGTTGAAAAGAAACTATTTCAACTTGGCAGGATATTTTGTATTGATATTTGTGCCTACGCGGTTATGAGTAATCACACGCACTTGGTCCTTCACATCGATATAGCAAAAACAAAGCGCCTGAATAATAGAGCGATTCTTATTAGATGGCACAAGTTATTCAAAAGTACATTCCTTTGCCAACGATTCTTAAATGGCGAATTGCTAACACAAGCTGAGCTCGCTGCAGTTAATGCCAGAGTAAATTTATATCGAGAACGGCTCAGCAGCATTAGTTGGTTTATGCGAGTTCTTAATGAGAATATTGCACGAAAAGCGAATCAAGAAGATGAGTGCAAAGGACGATTTTGGGAAGGTCGCTTTAAATCACAAGCTTTACTTGATGAAGCAGCACTTGCCGCTTGCCTTGCATATGTTGATTTGAACCCTGTAAGAGCAAAAGCGGCCGATTTACCAGAAGAATCTGACTACACCAGTATTAAATCTAGAATTTATGCAGCTCAAAATAATAAGCAACCAAAATCGCTTATGAGCTTTGCAGGTAAGCCTCGTAAACATATGCCTAAGGGACTACCATTTGAGCTCAAGACATATCTGCAACTTGTAGATTGGACTGGCCGCTCAATACGAAAAGATAAGCCTGGGAAAATCCCAGAAGAAGCATTACCAATACTTGAAAGATTAAACATTTGTACAGAAAACTGGCTTACACTCACCACTTCTTTTACCCGCTCATTTAAAAATACTGCAGGTAAAGAACAAGCAATCACAGCTTATACTAATCACATGAAGCGAAAACGAAGAAGCTCTATAGCTAATAGCTTAGCCTTATTTACTTAGTTACGGATTCGACACTAGAAGTCAATTTTACAAATCCAACCCTTTAATTCTAGAGGTATAACGACTTTTGCAACTAGCATTTTCCAGTGTGTAAAACTAAAAAATAACTCAGCACATAAGACTGTAATTTAATTAATGACGATGAAAAATCACTATTTTTATAGCAATTCAACTTGTTTTCAATAATTCACATCTATCTTTAGCTGATTCTTATTAAAAATAAGATGGGTGTCTGGTTAAATATTTAAGTTGGCTGTCTTTTCAAAAATTAACCAAACCTTATTGTAGCGAGGTGTTAAGTTGGGTGTCTAATTATAAAAAGAATCCGATTCTGATAGTAGCTAAGTTATGCAAGGCAGTAACGTAAATGCGTTATCTATTGGTATAGTTAGCAATTTGCCACACGAACAATTCAATGCATAGTTCCACCCCAAAATAATGACAACCAAGCATCTAGATGCAACAAAAATATCAAAAAACAAAAATACAGAAAAATTAATGCAAAAAGCCACATTTGCGGTTGACATCAGTTTCCAAAACGCTTAAAAATACTCCTAACATTTTTTAAACAGCAGCCATCTAGTCGGCTGTGCATTTTTTAGAAGAAAATTAAAAAATAATGAATATTCGCCGTCACCTTTTAGTCGTCAACGTTCTCGTACTGGTCTTAGTTACAAGCCCAGCGGGAGGCTATTAAAAGGTGAAAGCACGCTTTTTAAAAAACCCCCGCCATATGCGGGGGTTTTTTTATGCATTTATGCTTGCACACACAGAGGAATGAGGATGAGTACAACTGAATATAATGGATCCGAACTAGTTGTTCGGGCACTTAAAGAATTGAATGTTAAATATATTTTTGGCTACCCAGGTGGGTCAGTTCTTGATTTATACGACGCGTTATTTCAACAAGAAGATATTGAACATATCCTAGTACGTCACGAACAAGCCGCAACACATATGGCTGATGGTTATGCCCGTGCTACCGGTGACGTCGGTGTGGTGCTTGCAACTTCAGGCCCAGGGGCTACAAACTGTATTACTGGTATCGCGACTGCTTATATGGATTCTATTCCAATGGTGGTGTTATCTGGCCAAGTTCCTACTGGTTTAATTGGTGATGATGCATTCCAAGAAACTGATATTGTTGGTTGTTCTCGCCCTATCGTAAAACACAGCTATAACTGTCGAAGTGCAAAAGAGATCCCTGCCATCTTAGCAAAAGCTTTCTACTTAGCCAGCACAGGCCGCCCTGGTCCGGTTGTGGTTGAATTACCAAAAGATATGCTTAATCCTGAGCTAAAGTTCCCATTCGAATTTCCAAAAACCACTGAGCTTCGAACTTATAACCCGAATACTAAAGGTCACTCAAAACAAATTCGTAAAGCAGTGAACGCTATTTTAGAAGCTAAAAAGTTGGTTATTTACTCAGGTGGCGGCATTATTCTATCAAATACCTCTGAGCAACTAACTCACTTGGTTGAATCATTAAATGCGCCAATCACTAACACCTTAATGGGCCTAGGTGGTATCAGCGGTACTCACCCTAACTTTATTGGTATGTTAGGTATGCATGGTAGCCTTGAGGCAAATAAAGCCATGGCAAATGCTGATGTTATTTTAGCTTTAGGCGCTCGATTCGATGATCGGGTAACAAATAACGTTAAAAAGTTCTGCCCTAATGCCACTATCGTTCATGTTGATGTTGACCCAACCTCTATTTCTAAAACAATTAAAGCGCACATCCCGGTTGTTGGCTGCTTGCAAACAGTGCTTGAGCAGTTACAAACGGCGATTGATAAGAGCCCTATTTCAATTGATCGTTCTGCACAAGAAGACTGGTGGCGTCAAATTATTAGCTGGCGTGAACAAAAATGCCTAAGCTACAGCACTGATGGCGATAAAATCAAACCACAAGCCGTTATCGAGGCAATTTACAAAGCAACCAATGGAGATGCTTACATTAGCTCTGATGTAGGTCAGCATCAAATGTTTGCAGCTCAGTATTATCCGTTTAAACACCCTCGCCAATGGATTAATTCTGGTGGCTTAGGCACCATGGGCTTTGGTTTACCTGCGGCAATGGGCGTTAAGCTTGCCTTCCCTGACAAAGAGTCTATCTGTGTGACGGGTGATGGTTCAATCCAAATGAACATTCAAGAACTATCAACATGTTTACAATATAATTTAGCAGTAAAAGTTGTGTCATTGAATAACCGCTCACTGGGCATGGTACGTCAATGGCAAGATATGATGTATTCAGGTCGTCACTCATCTTCTTACATGGAATCACTTCCTGATTTTGTAAAATTAGTAGAAAGCTATGGCCACGTGGGTATTCGTGTTGATCATATTGATGAATTACAGCCTGCTATTGAAAAAGCCATGTCTATTAACGACAGACTGGTATTTTTAGACATCTGTGTAGATGAAAAAGAACATGTTTACCCTATGCAAATCAAGCTAGGGGCAGTCGATGATATGTGGTTACGTAAAGGAGTAAAAGCATAATGCGCCGTATTTTATCAATCTTATTAGAAAACGAACCTGGCTCGTTATCGCGCATTGTAGGCTTATTTTCACAGCGCGCTTACAACATCGATAGCTTGACTGTTGGCACGACTGACGATCATTCTCTTTCGCGTATTACCATTACAACCATGGGTGATGATCGCATCGTTGAGCAAATTACTAAGCAAGTTAACAAACTGGTAGATGTTCTAAAGATTATTGACTTAACCGAAATGGCGCACATCGAGCGTGAGCTATTATTGGTGAAAGTTTTTGCCCAAGATGAAACCACTCGTGCAGCGGTAACGCGTGTTGCTGATGTGTTCCAAGGTGCTATTTTAGATATGGGTCGCCACAGTTACACACTGCAACTTGTAGCGAGCACAGAAAAAATTGAATCTTTCCTTGATACCCTGCGTCATGAATCAGACATTATTGAAGTTGTACGTTCAGGTGCGGTTGGTATTGGTCGTGGTGATAAAGCGTTAAAGGCATAAGCCTTTTTCGCTAGCGCGACAAAACTCCAGATACAAAAAAAAGGGCTATAAGCCCTTTTTTCAATAATTAGTAAGTTACCCTATTAAGGATTAACTTGGTCTTTAAGACCTTTACCCGCTTTAAAGCTTGGGATAGTTGCTGCTGCGATTTGGATTTCTGCACCAGTTTGTGGGTTACGGCCAGTACGCGCTGCGCGCTCTTTTACTGAGAAAGTACCGAAACCAACTAATGCTACTGAGTTACCTTCTTTAAGAGAGCTAGTAACTGCGCCAGTGAATGCATCTAGTGCACGAGTTGCTGCCGCTTTTGAGATTTCTGCATCAGTAGCAATTTTTTCAACTAATTGAGCTTTATTCATTGTTAGATTCCTATTCGTTATTATTTTGCCTTCGCAAAACCTATCTTTATGCATTTTTGAGAAGTTAGCAACAGCAAATTGCTATTTTTACGTAATTTATTCAAAAATGACTACTATTTAACTATCAATCACAAGGTTAGTGACATCAGTATTAATAAAGACTTAATTTAACTTCCATCACATAGTTTTATGATAGCTAAACCATCATTCAATTTTCTCGATAACCAAGGTAACTTCCCCGACCTCAAAGCCAAACTTATCAATAGCGGTACGGTTTATCAAGCGTGATTGTGTTACCAAGTACATCCAATCATCGAAATTTACCACTAAAGTACTACCATCATATGGAAGCTCGACAGAATATGTCCAATGGAACACGCTTCCATTGCTCTCACCCTTTGCTTCGCCAATCACATCTGATGCTGTCCCTGTGATACTGCCATCATCATTAATGGTAATGTACCAAACACGGGTTTGCGTTTCGCCATCATCATAAACAAATTGCTCGTCAATCACTCCCTGATTGCCGTTCCAAGATGCTTGCATGTCAACTACCAGCTTACGAGTTAACTCGCCCTTGTGGTCTTGCACAACGCCGTAGGCTTTGAGCTCACCACTAAAAAACTGCTTAAAGTCAAACTTAGGCTCTGTTCCTTGATAATAATCAACATCTGGCGCAGAGCAGCTGGTAATTAACAGTACCACAGCAAAAATAAAGAGTGCTTTGAGCTTAATCATGTTTCCCTCCAATAAGCTGTTTACGAAGTGATGGTTCAGACGTGTCGGCGCTTAGCCAAATTGCTAAGAAGTTGTCAGCGAATCTATTATCATCGATCTGACCTAGCTCTTTATCATTAAAGTAAAAAGTACCGATCCCTTGCTCGTTGGTTTGAAACGACAACGAATCGTTTTTTTTGATATCAGGCCAAAGGGCTAATAATTGGTTATCGTAAGTACCTACCATGTCATTGAGCTTTAAATGTTGCCATTGCTCGTTGGTTGCTTTGACGATGTCTTTCGCATCGAAATCCCGCAAATAAGTAAGTGTAAGTTTGCTGGGGTGTTGGCCAAACTGATACGAACCCGATGGGGTCTCTAATTTAGCGTTATAAACATCCCAAAACAAATACTCCATTTTCGCTTGGCCAACCGTTTTAAAGCCATTTGCATACACGCCCGCAGAGAACAATAACGCAGCAAATAAACTTAAATTAAGTGACTGTTTCATCAAATAATCCTTAAAGTTGTGTTATCAAACACTACGAAAAACCACCTAAAACTGATCATTTAGCCGTTAAAAATCGCTTATTAATAGCGATAATAGCCATAAACATACTTGCCCAACCTAAGCCATACACAAGCCAAAACTGCCAAAGAACAAGCTCAGTATTAAGTACTTCAAAGCGCATTCCAGCGTAGTAACTAGCAGGAGCAAATAACACACAAACACCCCATGCAATATACCAAGGCAGCTTTTGTAGGAATTGCATCGAAGTATTAATGGTTAAAAGCAGTGCAGCCCAAAGTACAGCAAGCCATAAAGGAAAAGGGCTTACTTTAAAGGCAAGTAAGTTTAAGCTGCTGGCAAGCCATTCATAGCCCAGTGCGAGAGGCAAGCCACATAAGAGTAGCCAACTATCTTGCTGGCGTTGCTTTGATAGGTAAATCATCAAAGCGACAACAGCTAAAGCGGGTATCAGAGAGTTATGCTCAAGGAGTAAGGCCATAAACCATACCCCTTGAAACAGAGCAAAATTAATAATCGAGCGCGATATCATCGCCAGAATGGCCAAAACGAGGTTTACGGGCAACTAAATGAACGGTACTGATAGCACGGGTTCTAAACGCACCTTCACAGTAAGCTAAATAAAATAACCACAAACGATAGAATCGCTGGTCAAATTTGACTTTATCTATTTCAGGCCAGCTAGCGACAAAGCGCTCGCGCCAATCAGCCAGTGTTCTTGCATAGTGAACACCAATATCTTTTACACTATGCACAACCATGTCTGTTTGCTGCTTTATTTGCTTATTCATTTCGTCTAAACAAGGCAAACAGCCACCCGGGAAGATGTACTGCTGGATGAAATCGGAATTTTTAAGGTAGTGGCTGTAACGCTGATCAGCTATGGTGATTGCTTGAATAAGCATTGCACCACTGTCTTTTAGTAAAGACTGACATTTTGCAAAAAAGCCAGGCAAATACTCATGACCGACAGCTTCAATCATTTCGATTGATACAAGCTTATCGTACTTGCCTTCTAAAAGACGATAATCCTGCTTTAATAACGTGATTTTATGCTCTAGGTTAAGCTCTTTGACCTTTTGTTCCACATAAGCATGTTGCTCGTCAGAAATGGTGGTTGTCGTTACATGGCAATCAAAATGCGTTGCGGCATAAATCGCAAAGGCGCCCCACCCTGTGCCAATCTCAATCACCGAATCACCTGGTTGTAAATCAACCTGCTCACAAATCAATGCCAGTTTGTGCTCTTGGGCCTGTTCAAGGCTAGCTTGTTTTGACGGGTAAACAGCGCATGAATACAACATTTCGTCACTTAAAAATGCACTGTATAAATCGTTGCCTAAATCATAGTGCGCCGCAATATTCTTTTTTGAACCGCTTGCTGAGTTTTTATTTTTAATGTGATTAACTCGGTGCGCAATGCCGCTTAAGAAGGCGAATTTTTTCTCGAATGCATCTAGCTGTTCTTGATTAAGGGCAAATATTTCAATAAGTTTAGTGAGGTTGTCACAATCCCAATAGCCGAGAATATACGCCTCTCCGGCACCCACACTGCCAGACAAAGCAAATGACTTATACATAGCAGCATCATTTACCGTGACCGTTGCGTGTAAATCACTTGTAATGTCACCGAATTGCTCTTTTTGATTACCCTCTTTTAGGGTAATGCAACCGACATTGATACTATTGAATGCACCTATTACCAGTTTTTTATAAAGCTTTGTCATCCAGCCGGTCGTTTGGGCTTGCGTTAAATTTGATACTTTTTCCATCACATCACCTAGTTGAATTCTCTTGTTTGCCCGAGTGGCCAATAAATGGCACACGTTTGCAAAACAACTTCAAAGCATGAAGGTAAATACCTTTAAAAATACTTAACGTCATAGCCGGAAACTGTTTAAGCACGGCACTAACCTGCTCTTTCGTGAGAGGGTGCTTTTGCAAACGCAGGGTTGCATCAAACAAAAGAGTGTCGTCTTTTTTATTTTCAATATGAATCATGGTGTTATCAGAATTCATTCTAATATGCCAATGATAGTTCATATCTAAGTTCATGAAAGGTGATACGGAGAAAACCTTTTTAAAGTTCACTTTTTTTTCAAGGGGTACGACATAATAATGACGTTCATTCCAAGGCGTGTTGCTGACTTCAGCAAGCATGTGAGTGAACTCGCCATGACTAGTTTGAAAGAAGAAAAAATTAACCGGGCTAAAATAAATTCCTAAACAGCGCACCTGTCCGAGCATAAAAACATGGGTAAATTCATCGTCAATGCCAAGCTCTTTAATTTTATTAAGTGCACGCTGTTTGAGTGGCAGTTGCATATCGGTTTGATAATTAAAATAGTCGCTCTGATTAAATTTAAGCGCCTTAAAGCCACTTAAGCCAAGCCAAGGGTGAACACCATTAAGTTCATCAGGCTTAGCTAAATCAACCCACATCATATAAAGCGGGTACTTAAAGTGATGCTCTTTGACGGCAAAGCGCCTGTGGCGAACATCACCTACATATATGGCGCTATTCAAACTCGACTCCGAGTTGCTTTGCCACATTTACAGCACTTCTTACACCGTCTTCGTGGAAGCCGTTGTACCAGTACGCACCGCAAAAATAGCTATTATTTTTACCGTCAATAAGAGACTTTTGCTGCTGAGCGGCAATCGACTGTTTATTAAATACCGGATGATGATAAGTAAACTCACGCAGAATTCTGTCTTTTTTAATGCCTTCAAGGTGATTAAGCGTGACACAAAATTGCGTGTCGCTCTTAATGCCTTGCAAAATATTCATCTGATAAGTCACAACAGCAGCTTTGTCTGTGTTGTTATTTAACAGATAATTCCAGCTCGCCCATGCGGCTTTGCGTTTTGGTAGCAGTGTAGTATCAGTGTGTAGTACCACTGAGTTAGCCGTATAAGGTATCGCTGATAGAACACTTTTTTCGTCTTCAGTCGGATCTAATAACAGTTTTAATGCTTGATCTGAGTGGCAAGCAAACACAACTTTATCGAATGATTCACTGTGGCCATCATCAAAATGAACATGCACATTGTCATCTTTTCGAGATACCGAGCTGATATTACTATTTAAACGAATTTTATCAGCAAAACCTTGGATCATAGGTTTAATGTATTCGCGAGAGCCACCCGGAATAACATACCACTGCGGACGATTAGTGATATCCAACAAACCGTGGTTATAAAAAAACTTAACAAAAAACTCTACGCCAACTTGTGCCATCTCTTTAATGCTTGTTGACCAAATAGCAGCGCCCATCGGCAAGATATAATGAAAACGAAAGAACTCGTTAAAGTCATGCTCGTCTAAAAACTCGCCTAAGGTTTGATTTTCCTTGTAATTTTGTTCAGCATGCAATGATTTACATACATCATTAAAGCGAACAATGTCTTTTAAAAGTTTCCAGAATTTAGGGCGTAAGATATTGCGCTTTTGTGCGAACAAACTCCAAAAAGTATGGCCGTTATATTCAAAGCCGGTTTGTTCGTTATGCACACTAAAGCTCATTTGGGTTTTCTGACGCTCAACGCCCAAGCGCTTAAGTAGTTTTTCAAAATATGGGTAAGTTCGGTCGTTAAAGACAATAAAACCTGTATCAACAGCGTACTCAACGCCATCAACTTTTACGTCTATGGTTGCAGTATGGCCACCTATGTAGTCGTTTTTCTCAAATACGGTTACATCGTAGTGCTTATGCAATAGGTGCGCACAGCTTAAACCCGCTATGCCAGATCCAATAACAGCCACTTTTTTCAACGTGATAATCCTTTTGCAAGCTTCAGCCAAAGTGGCGTAGGAAGCATTCTTAAAAATTTTAAAATGAAGGTAAAACGGTGCGGAAAGTGCACTTCTTTGCGCCTTTTCGCGACCCCTTTATAAATATAATTTGCCGCTTTTTCTGCACTCACAGCCATAGGCATAGGAAAGTCATTTTTGTCTGTAAGCGGCGTTTTAACAAAACCTGGGTGAACTAAAGTGACATCGATATCTTTTAAATCAACCGCTAAGCTATTAGCTAAATAACTTACACCGGCTTTAGACGCACCATATGCTTGGCTGCGTGGTAAGGGTAAATAAGTCACACTAGAGCTTACGATCACCAGCTGACCACCGGGCTTTATTTTTGGTAATAACGCCTCCAGGCAATAGCCCATACTGAGCAAGTTGGTCGTGATCACCCGCTCAAACAAACTGCTGTCAAAATTGCGAGCATCATCAATGTATTCACAATTGCCAGCATTTAGAATAACCCGGTCAAATTGTGTATAAGCCACTGTGCTCGAACGAATATCTTGAAGGTCGGTTGCGTCAAACTGGCAAGACTCTATATTTTGATGCTGGCTCAATTTAGCAAGCTTTTCTGTATTTCTACCGCATGCAATGACCTGTTCATTATTGTCTGCATAAAGCTTTGCTAATGACTCGCCAATACCTGAGGTTGCACCTGTAATTAATGTCGTCATTATGCACTCGCTCTTTTATCGATGTATTTCACAGCCGAGCCAAGCACTGGAATATGCCTGTAGAGCATAGCACCTACGTCAAAATAATCGCGATGATTGATTATCTTATCGCCAGCAAATTTTAAACAGCTATGACCCGCAACCGAGATTGCTTGGCCTTTATTGAGCTTTGGATGGCGATAATGCATGGTCCAATAAATAAACGCGATGTCGTCTTTGCTCTGAATATTTTCAGTCACATAGCTGTCTTCGATAGCAAATTCGCAAGAAAGTACATTGGCGTAGAGGTTTTTGAAATAGTCACGCAGCTCCCCAAGACCATTTACCGCATGCAAAGGATCTGCAAACTGGATATCTGGGTGATAAATTTCATCCAGTAACTGTAAATTGTCTTTATTGAGTGATTGATAAACACTAATAAACCTATCAAGGATCGCCTTGTCCATGTCACACCTTAAATGCGTTTAGCGCTCGCTCTCGCGCGGCTTTATGATCAACAATTGCTGGCCAATAACTGCTCGACTTACCCTGTTTCGCTAAATATTCATGCGGAAAATGGATTTGCTTAGCAGGAATTTTTTCCAGCTCTGGTAAATATTTACGGATAAATTCACCATCTGGATCAAATCGCTCGCTTTGGGTGATAGGATTAAAAATTCGAAAATACGGTTGAGCATCACACCCCGTACTTGCAGCCCATTGCCAGCCACCGTTGTTAGAGGCAAGGTCGCCGTCTATAAGATGCTGCATGAAAAAGCGTTCGCCTTTACGCCAATCAATTAATAAGTGCTTGGTTAAAAAGCTCGCGACTACCATGCGTAAACGGTTATGCATCCAGCCAGTTTGCAGTAGCTGCCTCATTGCAGCATCAACTAACGGGTAGCCTGTTTTACCTTCGCACCATGCTTTAAAGTCGCTGTCATCATCACGCCACTTCACGGCGTTGTATTTCTCATTAAAGTTATCGTATTTATTTAGGTTTGGATAAATCGCGATAAGATGGCGGTAAAATTCACGCCAAATCAGTTCGTTAACCCAACAAAATAAGTTACTTTTACTACTGCGTAGTACATCAGGGTGGCGCTGTTGGATCAGTGCCAATAATTGATGAACGCTAATAATGCCAAGTGCTAAGTAAGGGCTTAAACCTGAGGTGCCTTTAATGCTTGGGATATCTCGTTGGTCTTGATATGTTGCGAGTTTTTCTTCAATAAAGCGCGCGCAAACGTGGCTGAGCGTTTCATCATCTACAGGCCACTTTTCTGAGCTTCCGTCTGAGGCTAATAACTCACTTGGCTGCCACTCAATGGGTTCGAACATCTTAGGCGGCTCAGCAAAATAAAAGTGGGTGTCTTGATAAACTTTTAGCCATGCATTTTTAAATGGCGTGAATACTTTAAACATTTCGCCGCTTTGATTTTTGATGCTTCCCGGTGGCGCAATTACATCGCCATCGTATGCGTAAAAAGCAATCCCTTTACTATCAGCGTGCTGTAAAAAGGCTTTATCTCGGTTTACTTCATTAAGCTCATATTCGTTGTTAGCGTATACATTTTTTACTTGATGCAGCTCGCAAAATGAGGCTAATTTTTCAACACAACCGGCGTAATCAGCTGCATCAATAATATGTAATTCAATACCTTTGCTAGCTAAAAGCTCCCCCAAGAAGCTAAGCCTACGCTTTAATAAATCTAGCTGGATAGCAGCCACATCATGCTTTTGCCATTGCTTTTCAGTAATAAAAAATACCGCATTTCTGCAACCATTTTCGATTGCCTGATACAAAGCGTCGTTATTAAAAAGGCGCAGATCGCGCCTAAACCAAAATAATGTATTCATTAAATTCCGTAGCGTAGTTTTAATTCGTTCGGATAGGGGTCAAGATACACTTGCTTAGCAAGATACTCGTTTGGATGCACTTTTAAATGATGCTTAATTAGCGTAAGTGGTACGTAAAGTGGCACTAACCCTTGGCGATATTCATCGATGGCATCACGTAGTTCTTGCTTTTCAACCTTAGAAAGTGATTTCTTAAAGTAACCTTGCAAGTGCATTAATGTATTAGCGTTATTTTTACGTGAAGCTGGTTTTTTAAGGGCTGTCATTAACCCTAAAATATATTCATCAGCCAAAGTTTGGATATCTTCGCCATCAAAAGTGCCAAGTAGATTTCCTAAGCTACGGTAAGCTTCGTAGTTATGTGCCATCAATAAGTACTTATATTGGGCATGAAACTGAGTCAATCTATGTACTGTGAGTGGTTGCTCGCTTAGTGTTTGCCAGTGCTTGTAGGTATAAACACGCATTACAAAGTTTTCGCGAAGATGCATATCATTTAAACGACCGTTTTCTTCGCATGGTAACAATGGGTTATGTGCCATTATTTGCTCTGCAAAAAAACCCACCCCTTCTGAAGTATTGCCTGTACCCGCTTCGTTGTAGATTTTAATACGTTCCATACCGCAACTAGGACTTTTAGCGCAAAACACAAAGCCGCTTAATTCTGCAGTTTGTTCTGTCGCAACACGCTTACCGTATTCTGTTAATTTAGGGCCAACATCGCCTGTGCCATCTGGGCGGCACACTTTAATAGTATCGCCAACACGCACTTGACGAATAGTTGGTCGAGGGATTGGTAGCCCTACCGCTACTTCAGGACAAAACTTTTTATATTCAACATGGTTAGCCAACTCATCCATGCAAAAATTAGATTTTTTGTGCCCGCTATCAAAGCGAACCTTGTCGCCTGCTAAGCAGGCGCTTAAACCAATTTTAATTGTCGATTGCTGCATATAAACTCTACTAATAGATAAGATTTCCAATTGGGTTCAGTAATTTACTAATACCTTTATTGAAGTGTAGGGCACTACTAACAACTGTAAAGCACAAGCACCCTTCAATCGTTTTTGGTGTGTGATTGTGACGACCATCTAACATCATAAAGTCACCTGGTACATAGTGTCCGTCTTCATCACTAAACTCCCCATCTAATAATAATGTGAGCTCAAATCCAGTATGTGTGTGCTCAGGTATTTCACCACCCGCATCAATATGAAGCAGGCTTGCTCGTAATGGGCCATCTTCTAAATCAATTCGAGAGCGGGCAAGTTTACCTATTTGCATAAAATTACTGTGGCCAATACGCGTAAGCGCTCTAGGCAAAGTGTAGGTTTTATCTTTAACATCAACCAACACCTGTTCATGCTCGTACACTTCATCAATTGATTCATCAGCGGTGATGGCATCAAAAAGTGATTTATCGAACATATCATCCAGGTCGCTAGCTGATTCAGTAAATACATTGTCAGCGTTTTTTGCTTCAAGCGCAGCGAGTTCTTTTTGACACACAGGGCACATTTCAACATGAATAGCGACTGCAACACTCAAAGTGGCAGGTAGATTACCTTCACTGAACTTGGCAAGTAATTCGTTGCTAGGATGGTGCTTAATCATGGTGATCTCCCATTTCATTGCGTAACTTCTGCAAGGCTAAGCGAAGACGAGATTTCACTGTGCCTACGGGAATATTTAAATGCTCAGCAAGCTGTTCTTGCGACATATCTTGAAAGTACACCCCGCGGACAACTTCACGTTGCGCAAGCGGTAATTTATCAAGGTATTGTTTAATCTGTTTATCTTCTAAGTGGTCACTAAATTCGTGCTGGCCCGGCTCGGCTTCATCAATCAATGGCCAGATATCTTCACTAATACACTCTTCTTTACTGCTCTTCATTTTTCTTAGCATATCGAAAGAGGCATTACGCATTACTGTGTATACCCACGTTGTCGCTGCACCTTTTTCTTTATGGTAGAGGTGTGCTTTACGCCAAACTGAGGTTAGTGTTTCTTGAACTAATTCCATCGCTTGTGCTTCAGAACCGAACTGCTTTATTCCAAAACGTTTAATTTTTGGTGAGAAATATTGGAAAAGTATTGCAAACGCACGTTTATCACGGTGCTCAGCAACAGCAAATAAAGCATCAGCAAGCTCTTTGCTTGGAGTATCTGGCATGGCAGAGTATTGACCTGTGTTAGGTTTACAACCTGTTTGAAGTTGTTGACTTACCATCTTTATGTCATCCAATTATTGTCGTTAGAAGTAATACGGCAAAAAGTTGATGTTAGATCACATTAATCAGTAAATTCGTTGTTGATTAGAGTATGGAGGAAACTTAGCAAGTTTTCAAAGTTAGATTTATAAGCAAGTTGTTGTTTTTTAACTAACGATATAGGCAAAATTTCAAGCCAGCGGGCAACAACCCAAGCAAGGTTATCGAATTGTGGGTCTTTATATAGGCCTGCTAAATCCGGCTGATTTGCAAATACAGCACGAAGTGTGTCACTCAATAAAGTGTTTTCGTCATTAATTGGCGTACTTACGTACCATGAAGGTGACGTAATTATTTCGATGTCAGCATGTCGAAGTTGCTGCTTATCCTGAAAAGCGTTATGCATAGACACTGCATGCTCAGCATAAACATCAATTAATAATTGACCATTATCATCTTGATTGAAGTCGGTTATTTGCACTAAACAACCAATTTCGGGCAAGTTAAGATCTGTATCGTGTTGGTAAGTGCACAGCACAAAACCAGTGTTATCTTGTACAGCTTCTTTGACCATCGTTAAGTAACGCTGCTCAAAAATTCTTAGCTTGGTGAACCCTTCAGGTAAAATGAAAACCGGTAAAGGAAAAATCGCACGCTTCATAAAGTCTACTATTCTAAAACCACATGCCTTTAATTACGTGCGCTTTTAATCCGCCGATCAATATTTCATGAAATCTTAATATCTACTTTGTACCTTAGAAGTTGAACCATTGTGCAACGTTACGAAATAATTCGATAGATGCATATGCACTGAGTAAACTCAAAACCGGTGCAACCATAAGTAAAAATAAGCTGATTTCACTACTCATTGTCTTGTTTCCTTACTACTTGTTTGTTGCTTTAGGAGCTTGAGCAACTTTTAACTCTTCTTCTTTCGAAGCAATTACATCTTCACTCATGTAAGTATCTAGTAACTTTTGAGCATCAAACTCAATGCTGTTCATTACGCTTTCCTTCAGCTCGTTACTCGCTTGTTGAACATAGCTTTTAACAGATTGTGTAATTGTGTTGCTGATATCTAATTCAAAGTCAGTAGCACTTGCTTGAGTTGACCCTAATACAAGTAACGCAGCAGTAGTTAATTTAAGTGAGTTATTCATAGTGGTATTCCTTGTCTCTTTAAGTAATTAGTCGTAATTACTTAATCAAAGGTTGTGCCACCCTGAAAATAATTTTTAACTTATTGATTTTTAATATTTTAATTATTAATTGGTTTTTTAACCTTATTCAGAGTTGGTTAATAAAACCAATAGGTTTAAATGTTTTGACCAACATTTAGTGAAAAAATAAGTATTGTCAATTTCAGCGCACACTTGTACACTGAAACTGTTTTATTCACTCATTTTTAGTAGATAGATATGACAGAGCAACTCCCTTATTCACGCCAAGAAGAACAACTTAACGTGCTTACTCACGGCATGGGAGTCCTGTTTGCGGTATATGTACTCTGGGACTTAATTTCACAATCTAAAGCTGTGTCAGCTACGGTGAGCGCCATCGTGTATGGCTCAAGCCTACTGGTATTATTTTTAGCCTCGACCTTATATCACGCCAGTACCAGAGAGCGTATACGAGCCATTTATAAAAAATGTGATCACTGTGCAATTTACTTGCTTATTGCCGGTACCTATACGCCTTATTTGGTTATTTCGTTATCTGGGGCTTGGGCAATTGCTGCTTTGGTGTTTATTTGGACTTTAGCGCTTGGTGGCGTTGCATATAAATTACTGGTCAAAAACACGAATAAAAAAGTCTCGCTCGCTACCTATTTATTAATGGGCTGGTTTGCATTAGCACTTGTTTATCCACTTTATTTGAACCTTGATTTAAGCGCTTTATGGTGGCTGCTAGCTGGAGGGATTGCCTACAGTTTAGGCACTGTGTTTTACAGCGCTAAAACCCGCCATTACAGCCATGCAATTTGGCATGTATTTGTGCTAGTTGGCTGTGTTTGTCACTACTTATCAATTAGTTTGTATGTTTATTAGTCCCATTGATGCAGGCGCATATTAATTTTAGCCTTATTAAAAGTAACACCTTCACTGAGTAGTTTTTGTCGTTGCTCAAGGTGTTTATTGCTACCTTCTGGAAACGATATTTTACCTTGGCTATTAACCACCCGATGCCATGGAATGCTTGAGCCCTCGGGCATCACTTTTAATAACCGCCCCACTAGTCTTGAATTATTAGGGTATCCCGCAAGCTTTGCTACTTGCCCATAACTGGCAACTTTCCCCTCTGGAATGGCATAAATAATGGTATAAATTAAATCTTCTTTAGTTGCCTGCTGCACGACTCGACTCCAAATACTGTTTACTGACCTCGCTAAAATCCTGCCAAATAGCTCTTGCAACAGGGCCATGATGAACTGAGTGCTGTCTAAATACACGAATTTCTGCGCCAAACTGGTGTTCACGATCGATAATTTTAATTTGTTGTAATAAACCAGCATCGATTTCCGCTTGGCAATGTTGCAAACTGATCATTGCCCAGCCCGCACCAGAGAGCAAAAACGACTTAACACTGGTTATATCGTCAATTTTCATTAATGCGGAGCCTAGCGTATAAGAAAGCCTATCACTGTCAAAACTCAAGTCACTTTCAAACATGGCTAAACACGGGTAATTTTGAATATCTGCAAAACTGATTTCACTTGGCACTACATCAGGCGCGCTAACTATACCTATATCAAATTTACCAATCGGTAAACTTTCGAGATCCCCTGTTGCATGAAACAAATCAAACCAAGGGCCAATTCCCAAATCAGCCTGATGACTATTAACCTGCTCTAGAGATACAAAGCGCTTACCTGAAGAAATACTAAACTCAGTACTAGCAAAACGTTTGAAGGTTTGGCTGATCACTTGGTTATAACTGTTTTGATGGCAAAGTTGCTCGTAACAAATTTTATAATTGGCTTCATTACCTAGTGCCAGCTCTTTAGCAAGTGAGCTTAACTCACTGTTTGCATTAAGTAATTGCTTGGCCTCACGATAAAAAATACGGCCCTTCTCAGTTAAATGTAACCTGTATTGGCTTCGGTCTAGTAGCTCAAACCCTAGCTCTGATTCTAGCTTCTTAATAGCTAAAGTGAGCGCAGGTTGAGTCTTATGTAATTTAAGTGCGGCTTGGCTCAAACTAGTGCTTTGCACAATAGCATCTAGAATGATTAATTGATTTAAATTCATTAATGGCAAACTATATAAATAAAATTTATGCTGTTTCTAAAATTTAATAATTTTTATTTTATATCTTTGCAGCGTATCCTGCAGCAAATTTATGCTTTTTATCTATGGAGAAGACAATGAGATTGGCAACCGCCGCGTTAATGAGCAGCATGTTATTGCTTCTTGCGGCATGTTCAGAGCAAGCACAGCAAGGTGAAGTAGAGCCGGTAGTACGTCCTGTTAAACTTTTTAATATTGGCAATAATTCAGAGCAAAGCATTCGCAGCTTTCCTGCTGAAGTGGTTGCTAACCAAGGTTCCTATCTCGCTTTTAGAGTAAATGGTGAGTTACTTGAGTTCCCTGCTCTTGCGGGCCAACACGTTGAAAAGGGAGAGCTTTTAGCAAAACTGGATCCTGAAGATTTTCAACTGCAGTACGAAGAACGTAAAGCACGCTTTGAACTTGCTGCGTCTCAACTTGAGCGTGTGCAAAAGCTTTTTAACCGCTCTATTGCCAGTCAATCTGAGTTAGACCAAGCCCTTGCCAATAAACAGGTTGCTGAGTCAGCGCTAAAAATTGCCAAAACCAACCTTGATAATAGTGAATTACGCGCGCCGTTCGCCGGTACTGTGGCAAAGGTATTTGTGAAAAACTTTGAAAATATTCAAGCAAAACAAAATATCCTTCGCCTTGAAACCCGCGACCTAATGGACGTGGTTATTCAAGTACCCGAAAAACTCATTGCACGCATCGATAAAGATGTTCACTACCAACCTGATGTTGTATTTGATGGTTACCCAAACAAGTCATATCAATTAACGGTCAAAGAGTTCGATACCCAAGCCGACCCAATTACTTTAACGTATAAAGTTGTATTTTCATTACCTGTGCCAGAAGATTTTAATCTACTTGCCGGTATGACTGGACGCGTTGATATAGATTTAAGCAAAATCACCAGCTCACAATCACCTTATACACTACTGCCTGTTGAGGCGGTATTCTCAGAACCTACCGAGTCTGAAAACGACAACAGCTATGTGTGGCTGTATGACGAAAACACCGGTTTAGTGCACAAGCAAGCTGTTGAAGTTGGCCAATTACACCGTGATGGCATTGAAGTACTTTCAGGTATTAAAGAAGGCCAAATCGTTGTGGCTGCTGGCGTGCACTTTTTAGAAGAAGGTATGAAAGTGCGTCCATGGCAAAAAGAGCGAGGCTTATAATGAGCTTTGCAGCACTTGCTATTGAAAGAAAAGTCATTAGCTGGATGTTCGCGCTGTTTTTACTGATTGGTGGAACCGTCGCTTACTTTGGCTTAGGACAACTAGAAGATCCTGAATTCACCCTAAAAAAAGCCATGGTGATCACCCTTTATCCGGGCGCGTCACCACAGCAGGTTGAAGAAGAAGTCACCTTCCCTATTGAAAATGCAATTCAACAGCTACCGTATGTTGATTACGTAACCAGTATTTCATCACCGGGTAAATCGCAAATTACCGTCGAGATGAAAAGCAATTATCGTAAACAAGACTTACGTCAAATATGGGATGAGTTGCGTCGCAAAATCAATGATCAAGCATCGTCGATGCCCTCTGGTGTTTATCCTAGTAAAATTATGGATGACTTTGGTGATGTATACGGAGTGATGTATGCAGTCACTGGTGATGGTTATTCTTACGATGAGCTTAAAGATTACGTTGATTATTTAAAACGTGAACTGGTTTTAGTTGATGGCGTTAGTAAAGTAACCGTGGGTGGTGAGCAACAAGCACAAGTCATGGTTGAGATTTCAACCCGCAAACTTGCCCAATTAGGTATTTCGCCTAATCGTATTTATCAGCTTTTACAAACTCAAAATAGCGTGTCGAACGCAGGTAAAGTCCGCGTTGGCGATGAATCAATTCGCTTACACCCAACCGGTGAATTTAAAGACGTAAAAGAGCTCGAAAACTTACTTATTTCTAAGCCAGGTGAAAATGAGCTTATTTACTTAGGTGATGTTGCTACCGTTTTTCGTGAGTACGCCGAAGTCCCTAACAATATTATTCGCTATAACCAACAGCAAGCATTACTGGTTGGCGTGTCATTTAGCACAGGCGTTAACGTTGTTGATGTAGGCGCAAATATTGATGCCCATTTAGCGTCACTGGAATATCAACGACCACATGGTATGGAAATAAACAGCGTTTATAACCAACCTGCTGAAGTAGAAAAGTCAGTAAGTGGCTTTATTATCAGCCTACTTGAAGCCGTTGCCATTGTTATTATCGTGCTTTTAGTCTTTATGGGCTTTAAGAGCGGCGTATTGATTGGTGTAATACTCCTACTGACCGTACTCGGTACCTTCATTTTCATGAAGTTATTTGCCATTGATTTACAGCGAATTTCGCTTGGTGCTTTAATCATTGCCTTAGGGATGCTGGTAGATAATGCCATTGTGGTTACCGAAGGTATATTAATTAACCTCAAGCGCGGACAAACAAAACTGCAAGCGGCGACTAATATTGTTAATCAAACCAAGTGGCCATTACTGGGGGCTACGGTTATCGCAATTACTGCCTTTGCGCCGATTGGCTTGAGTTCAGATGCCAGTGGTGAGTTTGCTGGCAGCTTGTTCTGGGTGTTGTTTATTTCATTGTTACTAAGCTGGATAACAGCTATTACTTTAACGCCTTTCTTCGCTGATTTAATGTTTAAGCAAGCCACTGAAAAACAGCCGCATCACGATGAAGACCCTTATCAAGGTGTTATTTTTAATGTTTATAAAGGCGTGTTACATACAGCAATGCGGTACCGTAAAACCACGCTACTGCTGATGGTGATCCTGCTTGTTAGCTCAGTTTATGGCTTTAAATTTATCAAGCAGTCGTTCTTTCCTGCATCGAATACTCCTATGTTTTATGTCGATTATTGGCATACACAAGGCGCTGATATTCATACCACAATGGATGGTGTTGCAAAGCTCGAAAAATTCTTACAAGCCGACCCATTAGTTGAAGAAATAACCACAACGGTTGGTCAAGGTGCACCGCGTTTCATGCTGACTTACGCACCTGAAAAATCATACCCAGCTTATGGGCAATTGATTATTCGAGTAAAAGACCGCGACGCTGTTACAACCATGATCAAAAAAGTACGCGATTACCAACATGAACATGTACTTGATGCTCAGCTAAAAGTTAAACGTATGGAAATTGGCCCATCAACAGATGCAAAAATTGAAGCGCGTTTTTCTGGTGCTGATCCTGTGGTACTTCGCCAGTTAGCAAAAGAGGCGAAAGATATTCTGCATCAAGATGCGGGAGCATTTAATATTCGTGACGATTGGCGTGCTCGCTCAAAGTTAATTCGTCCGCAATTTAACGAGCAAAAAGCCCGTCGTTTAGGAATTGCCAAATCTGACCTTGATCAACTGCTGTTAACTAGCTTATCGGGTAAACAAGTGGGTGTTTATAAAGACGGCACACAAATGCTGCCAATTATTGCTCGCTCACCTGCTGAAGAGCGCTTAAACGTTGAAAGCCTGCGAGACTTACAAATTTACAGCCCAGTGTTAGGTGTATTTGTACCGGTGACACAAGTGGTTGATGATTTTGTTGTTGAGTGGGAAGACAGCTTGATCATGCGACGTGATCGTAAGCGTACCATCACTGTAATGGCCGACCACGATGTCATTGGCGATGAAACTCCAGCGAAGCTGTTTGCACGTGTTCGCAAAGACATAGAAGCTATTGAACTACCACGTGGTTATGAATTGCAATGGGGCGGCGAATATGAATCGTCAACAGATGCGCAAAAAGCTATTTTCGGTTCATTACCTCTTGGTTACTTAGCCATGTTCGCAATCACAGTGTTACTGTTCAATTCAGTTAAAAAGCCTTTAGTGATTTGGGCAACAGTGCCACTAGCCATTGTGGGTGTATCAGCTGGTTTATTACTAATGAATGCAGCATTTAGCTTTATGGCATTGCTTGGCTTACTGAGCTTAAGCGGTATGCTCATTAAAAACGGCATTGTATTAGTTGATCAAATTAACCTTGAACTCGATAGCGGCAAAGACCCTTACAAAGCAGTGTTTGACTCTGGTGTAAGCCGTGTTCGCCCTGTAGCGATGGCCGCAATTACTACTATCTTAGGCATGATCCCACTGCTATTTGACGTGTTCTTCCAGTCAATGGCGGTAACCATTATGTTTGGTCTTGGTTTTGCAACAGTGCTGACACTAATTGTTGTGCCTGTGCTTTATACCATGCTGTTTAAGATCAAAGTACCTAAACAGCATCATGCTAATTAATACAGATTGACTCTCAACCAAAAGCCCTATCAGCAAACTGTTAGGGCTTTTTCTTTATTACCTTTTATTTTAAAAGGTAATAAAATCCTCCACAGCCAACAAATAAAAATAAGCAACACCAAAAATAAAAACGCACTGGTTCTTGGTGCTTATAAATGGTGCAAATGCTCCCTGTATAACTTCGGCTACCTACACGAATTTTATCCGTTAATAACCCCAACACCCCATAACCAACAAACAATAGAGATGCAATAAAGATAAATACATTCTGAAAGCTAGCCATTGATAACCCTGTTTATTAGTCGTGCAAAATTGGTCAGCTATCAATTATTAACTTATTTATTATTCTCGGTAAAGTCGAATGCAGAGAGCCCGCCTGTGTCTAGCATAAGTATTTTGTTATTTAAGGTGGGTGTCTAGTTACTTTTAAAGTGGGTGTCTATTTAAAGTGGGTGTCCATTTTTGATGTTCTGGTTGTGGTTTTAAATAAATTGGGTGTCTGTTTAATGATTAGCATTAATGTGGATGTCCATTTATGGTGGACTTTTTGTTATTTAAAGTGGGTGTCTATTTAATGATTAACCTATCAGCTTGTGTGCTAACCTATTGCTGCTGATTTAATACTTGAAGGATTAAGATGTTTAGAAATGGTTTTTACTTATTGATTGCAATATTCAGTGGCACCTTAAGCGCCAATGAAAATACATACTTTCAGCATGAGTCTAATGTAGCTTTTCACGTTGCCGTTGAAAGTTTATCTGATGCTGTTTTAGCAATTGAAGGACAAAATGGATTGATATTTAACTCAAGATGGATTTTTGGGGAAATAGGCATACCAATCGCAGATATTTGTGAAAGGCAACAATCACCCGATTTTGAGCTCGGGTGTGATTCTGTTTCAAGCCCGGCTGTTGAATCTCATTACGACTTTCCACAACACAGTCAGATTGCTCTGTATTTTAGACCTAACTTGCTTATGAATGGATTCAAATTGATTGAAGCAAGCGTTAAAAACAATGAAGTAAGACTATTACTATTTGAAGATGACAATACAAAAGAGCTGTTCATTGTAAACAAACATCAACTTAACAATATTATCGAGAAAAAGCTCTCTAAAAATGAATTTAAACCGAAAAGAGACCTTCTGGAAGCTGATGCCATTGCCCCAATAAAGGCTAGAATTGCACCCTACATCCATTAAAACATGAATGTAACTAGTGTAATTAGTTGTCAGTTTTTAAGAGATAAGTGAAACAATTTTTTTCGCTTTACTATCACCCATTCCTTTTACTGCTGATAACTGCTCTATGTCAGCACATAAAACGTTTTTAACTGACCCAAAATGTGCAAGTAAACGCCTCGCAAGTACAGGACCTACATTTGGTAGACCTTGTAAAATAAAGAGCTGTTTTCCTTTTTCTGATTTTGGCCGACGGCCATAACGTGCTAAAGGCTCTTTGAAAGATTTCGCATGTTGATTAGCAGCAAAAACCATCAAAGATACAGATTCATCTGCTGTTGACGAACGCAGAATAGAAATACCATAAACCAGTGTAAGTGTGACTAGAGCACCCAAAATAGCATGGCGATGAATTTTATAACTTGCAATCTGATGGGCTTGTCCTTCAATCAAAATAGCTGTTTTATAACCCGATTTAGCAAGGCGTGAGGCCTGACTAAAAAGGCGACCAGACACTAAAGATTCGACCAAATCACAAATGTGCTTTCTCTCTATTAACAACCAATCATCGACTAAGTAGTCGCCTGTTTTCAAACGAGTAATATGTGACTCTACATTGCAATTTTGTTCTAAAATAACAAGTAAATTACTGTGTTGTTCACGATCATCGACAAGGATTTTAATTTTACTCATCACCACACCCGCTAACTTTATATAATCACAGTATAGTGAGAGATAATCAAAAACTCATTATTGTCTACGATTTTTACTTTTTCAGACTTAATGTACCTGTGCGCTTAGTACTGCTTCGCTTCGTTTGATTTGGTTTTGATGAGGGCGAATTGCCAGCCTTTGATCTTGATTGACCTTGCTTGGCATCACTGCGTGCTTTTTTTACGTATTTAGAAAAGTCGCGCTTTTTTTCTTCTTCATTGCGTGGCTTTTGCTTAGCACGAGCTTGCGTTGGCTGTTTGTTTTCATCAATCGAACGCTCTTCCGTTTTACCTGAGTCGGCAATTGAGTTATTGATCTCAGCCATTTCTTGTTCGGTTAAGTGACGCCACTGCCCTACTTTTAAACCCTTTAGGGTCACGTTCATAATTCGTGTGCGCTTTAGTGTCACCACTTCATAACCTAAATATTCGCACATACGACGTATTTGGCGGTTTAAGCCTTGTGTTAGTACAATGGTAAATTGCTGTGGGCCAGTTTGCTTGACCTTACACTTTTTAGTAACGGTATCCAGGATAGGAATACCGTTTGCCATCTTATTCACGAACTGGCGATTAAGTGGCTTATCAACCGTCACTACGTATTCTTTTTCATGATTATTACCAGCGCGAAGAATTTTATTAACGATGTCGCCTTCGTTAGTTAAGAAAATTAAGCCTTCTGAAGGTCTATCCAAGCGTCCGATTGGGAAAATACGCTCTGGGTAATTAACGGCTTTAACAATATTGCTTTGGATTTTTCGTTCAGTCGTACATGTAATACCAACAGGTTTGTTATAGGCAATATAAACCAGCTTAGGCTTTGCTTTTAAAGGTTTGCCATCTATAAGTACATCATCGGCTTCACTAACTTTTACGCCCATTTCAGGCAAGCTGCCGTTAACAGTAACACGACCTTCTTCAATATATTTATCTGCCTCACGGCGTGAACAAAAACCTGTTTCACTGATAAATTTATTTAATCGCTTTAACTCTGTCATGGCACACTTCTGTCTGGATTTTAAAGCCGCTAGTTTATACCAGAAGCCTTTACCAAGCTAGGTAGAATCTAGGCTCTTTGACTACACTTTTAGTGTAGTGCTGCGTTTTTGGGCTTTTCGCTCAATACACTATGTAGCGTATCAAAATCGAAGGCGTACTCATTGCTTTTGCTGTTTTGCAGTAAGAAGGTTTCAAAAGGGATAACCGACCAATCTTTGATGTTTCTTAGCCAGCTGTAACTTTGAATATTGTGCTTTGTGATCACCCCAAGCTGAAACTTAATCTCATCGTGATTTTGCCAATAAGGGTTGCCATTATGATGATCGACCACGCTAATTAAAGCCCATGCTCCCATCATAAAATGCCCGCCAACACTGGCTGTGAGTTTTTGTTGTTCTATTAAGTCTAAATTATCATCAAGCCAATCAATGCCACCAATGAAATAGGCTTTATCTTTTTTAACTTTTACTGCTTCTAGGGCACCTTGCGCCATCAAATCAGACGCACACCAAATCACATTCGTATCTGGGTATCGTTGTAATAATCGGCTCACTTTATTCTCGGCTTCTTGCTTATTCCAACTGGCATACACAACTTGCTCAAGCTCAACATCTTGTTTTCGTAAATAATGAACAAGGCCGTCACTGCGGGTGTCTGACTCTGTGCCATAATGACCATTAATCGCAACAAAGTGAGGCGTTTGTTTTGTATTTATCGCCTCATCAAGTAAGGCTTTGCCAAGTTGCTCACCCGCTTTGAAGTTATCGTGAAATACTTCACCTAACCAATACTTAAAGCGCTGACGGGGTTTACCCACTTCGTCACGCTCTACGCCAACAATCGTTTCTTCAAGGGTGATAAAATTCACTTTATGTTGTTCAAGCAAGCTCATTGACTGCTCTGCACCACCTGGGTAATTGATTAAAATTGCGTAATCAGGTTTGGGCTTATATTGCAGGTATTGTTTGAGTTCGGCTAATTGAATGTGGCGATTTCCACCGCCATAAATCGTTGTGAGAGAAACATTATTTTGCTTGGCAGCAACCTGCATCACATTAGTCACTTTTTGCCAAAACAAATCAGTTTTAACTGAGGGGTTAACTAACAGCACAGAGAGTTGCTCGCCAGCATAAAGTGGTGAACAGCAAAGCAATGTAAAAACCAACAAGCAAACTCGCATTACCACTCCGCTTTGTTTTTCTTTGATTGTAGTATACGAGGAATTATCTAGACAATTTTCGCCAAATTAATTCACACGGACCATGTGTAAAATACTGACTATACACTTTACAAAAAAACAATTGAAAAACAAGCACAACAGCAATGACCAACCAATAATCCATGCGATCAAAATTAAGTGCTGCGGTTGGGTATGCGACTTTAAAAAACAGAATAAAAATCACTGTTTGCATTAGATATAGCGTTAATGACATGCGACCGGCTTGCTGTAACAGCAACCAGTTACTGGGGGAATTTTTAACTATTTTCACAATGATGTGGCAATAACAAATGGCCATAGCTAAAGCAGCAAGCCAATTAATCGGTTCTACAATCGCGTACATGAATACACTTTGGTCAGGCTCTATCATCAACCTTAGAGCCGTTAAACTTATCGCTGCAGCAGTAATCAACTTAAGCTGAGAGTGTGTTAAACCTTGAACAAATACCCCTTGTTTATATAAATAAACGCCCACCAGCATTAACCCTGCAGCCATCCACATTGTGATGAGTGGCACAGCAATAAGCATTATTATAAAAATCAAAAAGTTACTGACAAACCCTGCAAAATAAGAAGAATAAGCCGCGTCATATGCCATTAAAAAACTCTCAGAGCTTCTCGTTACAGGGCTAAACTCTGGCTCTATAAAGGAGAGTAAAAATGAAATGAAGGCACCAAGAAGTAAAAACAGCATGCCCATACGCAGTATTTTTTCGTCATCTTGCTGGCTAAATTTAAGCGTTAACCAGCCTGCACAAGAATAAATAAACAAAATATCGCCAGCCCACAATAAAAAACCATGGGCAAGGCCTATAAAAGCCAAAACTTTTAGTCGCTTATGTTGCTTCTCGACGCTTTGCCAAAGCTGCCATTGAATAACTAAAGACGCACCAAATAACAAGCAAAAAAGGCTCCTAAAGCGTCCATCAATAAAAGCAGTATTAAAAATGTATATTAGTGAATCTGAAAATGGTGGCGTAGCACTTGGGGTATAATCGTACTCGAACACAGCAAAAGTGTAGATGTTCATAAACATCAAGCCGAGTACTGCAATACCCCGTAAAACATCCATATTTATATTGCGCATAAATCCCTTATAGGTTTTGTCTGCAGCTATCGCTCCAATTTACCGCATTTTCGTATATCTTGGGAAGGTCAGCACTTTCAATACTTAAATAGGCAACAGCCTGTTCAAGTGCCCACCAACTGCCAGTTTCGTAAGCTTTGACGGTTTCTAGTATGTAATAGAGGATATTTTTTTCTTGCATGAGAGCAGCATGAATTTCGTCAGGAAACGGCAATCGATCCAATAGCTTTTCCATTGGCTGATCTAATATGGCATCGAGTAATGAAAACAGTCCCGTTAAAAATGCCTCACCTGTTTGTTGCTTAGCAACACGCTGCGCTATTAATTCGCAAAAGCGCGCTCTAACAACACAAAGCCGAGTAAGCTCGGCTGGTTTTGACTGGGCACTGTGGGCAGTAATAATTAGGCTAACAAACTTTTTCAGTCGTTCATGGCCTAAATATACAAGCGCTTGTTTTAGAGAGCCAATTTTGCTTTTAATAGGAAACACGCCGCTATTAATTAAGCGCAGCAATTTATAGGCAAGTGCGGTATCTAACGAGAACAAGCCCGCAATTTCGCTTATATTTGGGTCTGGGCGCATGACTTCAGCATAAATTGATAACACCAGCGCGTAGTTGTAATCAATATCGCGATGCTGAATCATTTTGGGTTTTGCAAAGAAATAACCTTGGAAAAAATCAAAGCCCATTTTATAAGCTTTGTCGTAATCATCGGCTGTTTCAAGCTTTTCTGCCAAAAGCTTTATTTTTTTATGTTTCTTAAGCTTATTTACAACAGGGGCAATTTCTTCAAAGGGTGTTTGCTGAACATCAAACTTGATAAGACGAATAAGTTTTAAAAAGCGATCCCACTCAGGTTGGTAGACAAAATCATCCAATGCCAACTTGTAGTTATTGTGAAAAAGCTCGCGACAATATTCGTAATTTTCGTCGGTAGGTTCCATAGTTTCGAGTAACTCAATCACCACATCTTGAGTTGGCAAAAATGCGCAAAGGTCCAGCTTCAAAGACTCTGGACCTATATTAATTAATGCTTTTTTGCCCGACGTGATATGACGGGTACCTAAATTGAGCTGGTTTTCCATAATCAGCCGAGCCGTTGCCGTACTCTCTGACACATCAGGAAAACTATTTTTTAAACTATCTCTAAATAGTAGCTCATAGGCAACAACTTGTTGACGACGATTAAAGACCGCTTGCCTAGCAACAAATACAGCCACTCTACCTACTTTTTATATTTTATCTCACACTAAGTAATTAATAGCTGAAATTGACAAAAAAGTCACTTAATTACCATGAATCACGCATTTTTTATTGATATAAGCCTGATAAATAGCCTTCTGCAACGGATTGCCACGTAAAACGGGCATTTTTAGCCTGTTCACATATTGCACACCATTGTTCTGGTTGTGATTTCTTAAGCTCAAGCGCATCGCCAAAACTAGTAACAAGTTCGTAGCTTTGTGATGCTAAACTCTCACCTTGGAAACTAAAACCACTCACATGATGCTCTACCGTATCGCGCAAACCACCCACACCATGGACTAAACACGGCTGACCTGCCCGCATTGCTAACATCTGGCTGATACCACATGGCTCAAATGAACTTGGCATTAAAAATAAATCGCCTAAGTGATACATGTATTCGCCAACAAAATGTGCGTACCCTTTTAAAAATAGCAGGTTTTCTTGGCGAGCCATAACCGATGTCATAATTTGCTCAAGTTCAGCATCCCCTGAGCCTAAAATAATCATATAACCGTTATGTTGTTTTAAGCGCTGACACAGCTCATCTAACACCAGTCCTTTATCATAAGGCTGGCGAAGTAACAGTGCTTTTTGATCAGTTAAGCGACCCACACTGGTTACTAATGGTCCAGAAAAAGGCTGAGTTTTAAATTTAAGTAAGCGTTGATGCGCTATGTAATAGCTTGAATCTAATACCGGGCTTTTTGCCATCCATTGAAATAACGCATTTTCGGCATGTTGATAAAGGCTCGCTAAGCTAATGTCTTCAAGCTTCATTCCAGGGTATTCGCAACCATTAAGAATGCCCACTACGCGGCCTTGTTCATAAGCAGCTTGTAGGTCAGCTTCAAGCCCCTCACCACCAAAGAAGCCTTTTTCTGCATCACTAGGGCGCAATACTTCTTGGCAATAAGTTGGCGATACAAGATGAACTTTATCCACT
The DNA here is from genome assembly GCF_040104395.1 of Pseudoalteromonas sp. BZA4. Taxonomy (NCBI): domain Bacteria; kingdom Pseudomonadati; phylum Pseudomonadota; class Gammaproteobacteria; order Alteromonadales; family Pseudoalteromonadaceae; genus Pseudoalteromonas; species Pseudoalteromonas sp. BZA4. The sequence goes on along the minus strand of NZ_JBECOT010000013.1, from coordinate 12,537 downwards.
AGATTAATTGCGCTGCGCATTGGGTTAAAACAATCCAAATAACGTGGATCGCATAACCGTTCGCCGTTATAACCTAGACTTGGGAACCAGGCTTCAAGGCTTGAGCTATCGCCTTTGAAAGGGCGTATCCCTTGCAATGCAAGGTTATGTACTGTGTAAGCTAAAAATAAGTGCGATAGTTTTTTATAGCGGCTGTCTGTTTTTAGTAATAGAGCAACACAAGCACTGTGCCAGTCATGTAAATGCACAACATCCGGCGTACGGATAAGCCCTTGTAATAAGGCCTCACAAACAGCAGCGTTGAAAAGAGCAAATTTACTTGCATCGGTTGCAAAGGGGCGGCCTGGTTCATCATTACAATAAACAGCACCATTATGGCGACTAAATTCCCAATGAGATATAAGCAGTTGCGTTACACCTTCATCACTTTGAGCGAGCTTCCACACATCCAGTTTTTGCATTTGACCTGCAAATGGCACATGTACTACACCTATGTGATGACGCTCTAAATAATCAAAGCCATAATCAGGGATCACCACATCAACAGTAAGGCCTTTTTCTACTAACCCTTTAGGACAATCTCTAACAACATCCGCTACACCACCGACTTTTGCATTCGGTAATGCATCATTCTCTGCAGCTACCATCAATACATGCATGCTTTGCAGTACTCCATAAAACTGTTATACCAATTAGCAATAATACTTAATTAAGCGAATTGGTATTATTCAAATATAAATAAGGGAGGGACATGCCCTCCCTTTTTCATTTAACGCGATTGCTTAAGCAAGTCGTTTATTATCTTGCTCTTGTTGTTTTAACTTTTTTGCAAGTTCATTCAACATATCACGAGTTACCAACACAATACCTTTTTTCGAGACTCTAAAGCCATTTTCTTTGTCAGCTTTGTGATCGTAGCCAATTTCTAGACCTGCTGGGATCTCACAATTACGGTCAATAATAGCACGCCTAATTCGGCAATTTCGCTGTATTTTCGCACCAGGTAAAATCACAGACTCTTCAATTTCACAGAATGAGTGAACATATACATTCGAGAACAGCAGTGACTTTTTAACTTTAGAGCCAGAGATAATACAGCCACCCGAAACTGTTGAATCAACAGCCATTCCACGTCTGTCATCATCATCAAAAATAAACTTAGCAGGTGGCAACTGCTCCTGATAAGTCCAGATTGGCCATTTTGGATCATAAAGGTCAAGCTGAGGCTCTGGCATTACCAGCTCCATGTTAGCTTCCCAGAATGAATCAAGCGTACCCACATCGCGCCAGTATGGTTGACCATCTGTGTTAGAGTCTCTAAACGGATATGCAAACACGTTATGCTCTTCGATGATAGCTGGGATGATATCGTGACCGAAATCACGGCCTGAGCCTTCCGTTTCTGCGTCTTTTTTCAATTGTTCAAATAAGAACTCAGTATTGAAAATATAGTTACCCATTGATGCTAAGCAGGTTCCTGGTTTACCCGGTACAGACGTTGGCTCAGCAGGCTTTTCATCAAAACGACGGACACGATTGCTTTCATCAACCGTCATTACACCAAATGTATCTGCAGCTTCTTCGCAAGGTACTTCAATACAACAAACCGTCATATCAGCACCTGTCTCAACATGTTTTGCCAACAAACCGCCGTAGTCCATACAATATACGTGGTCACCAGAGAGGATCATGACATACTTTGGCAGTTCATGACGGATGATATCCATATTTTGGAATACCGCATCAGCTGTACCGCAATACCACTCGTCACCATATCGCTGAGATGCTGGTAAAATCTCTACAGATTCACCCAATTCTTTTTTAAAGTGACCCCATGCACGGTTTACGTGACGAATTAACGAGTGCGACTTATATTGAGTAGCAATACCAACACGACGAATACCTGAATTAATACAGTTCGACAGTGGAAAGTCGATAATTCGGTGTTTACCACCAAAATACACTGCTGGTTTAGCACGCCAGTCTGTTAATTCATGTAAACGCGAACCTCGCCCCCCTGCTAGGATAAGGGCATACGTTTCTCTGGTTAAACTACTTATGTATCGATTTGCATAACTTGGCATAACTCTCTCCGTCTTAAGCTAGCTGCTTTTCTTCTGTGTGTTTTGCTGTGCACTAGTGTCCAGTAATGGCTCCAAATGCCAGATATCTTCACTGTATTGACTAATGGTTCTATCGCTCGAAAACATGCCACTGGCTGCAGTGTTCAAAATACTCATTTTGGTCCAGTGAGCAGTGTCTAAGTAGGCTTGTTCAACTTGCTCTTGCGCTTCGACGAAGCTGGCAAAATCATGAGCAACTAACCATGGATCGTGCGGGCTCTTAATCGCCGCAATAATGTCGTCAAATAAATTAGGCTCAAACAAATTGAAGTGACCGCTCTCAAGTAATTGCATTACTTTATAGAGGCTGTCAGTTTGGTGAATAATCTGCTCAGGATTATAGTGCGCTTTGATATCATCAATTTGCTCTGCACGTGCACCAAATAAGAAGAAGTTGTCAGCACCCACAGCATCACGAATTTCGATGTTAGCGCCATCTAACGTACCTATAGTCAATGCGCCGTTCATCATGAACTTCATGTTACCTGTGCCAGATGCTTCTTTACCTGCTGTAGAAATTTGCTCAGATAAATCCGTCGCTGGGCAAATAGTTTCCATTGCTGTCACGTTGTAATTAGGTAAAAAAGCAACTCTTAAATACGGTTTAGCAAGCGGATCTTTGTTGATCACTTCTGCTACGTTATTAATTAATTTAATAATTTTCTTCGCCATGTAGTAACCTGGTGCAGCTTTGCCGCCCAATAGCACACAACGAGGAACAATGTTTGCTGTATCGCCTTGGCGAATACGGTCGTAAAGGTGAATAACGTGCAATACGTTTAATAGCTGACGCTTATATTCGTGAATACGTTTCACTTGCACGTCAAACATCATTTCGGCATCAAACTCTACGCCACAGCGGTTTTTCACTAACTCAACAAGGCGTTGCTTATTGCTGTGTTTTACAGCTTGCCATTGTTTATGGAATTTAGGGTCGTCATATAAACGACGTACCTGACTAACTTTACTAAAATCTGCAACCCATTCATCACCAATATGTTGATTAAGCAGTTTAGCCAACTCAGGGTTACAATGTGCTAACCAACGACGAGGTGTTACACCATTGGTTTTGTTGTTGAATTTTTCAGGCCATAGCTGATAAAACTCATTAAATAGGCCCGCTTTAAGTAGCTCAGTGTGAAGTGCAGCCACACCATTCACCGAATAGCTACCAACAATCGCTAAATACGCCATGCGAATTTGTGGCTCAGGGCCTTCTTCGATAAGCGATAGCGCACGTTGTTTTTCAACATCACCTGGCCATGCTAACGCAACTTCAGCGAGGAAACGTGCATTGATTTCGTAGATAATTTCTAAAATACGCGGTAATAATCGAGCAAATAAAGATACTGACCACTTCTCTAATGCTTCAGGAAGTAAAGTGTGGTTTGTATAGGCCATGGTCTTAGTCGTGATAGACCAAGCTTCTTGCCAATCTAGCTCATACTCATCAACCAAAATACGCATAAGCTCAGCGACAGCAATACTTGGATGTGTATCGTTTAATTGAAAAACATGGTAATCAGCAAAATCAGAGAAGTCTTCGCCATGTTTGCTAACCCACGTGTCAATAATGTCTTGTAAGCTCGCTGATGATAAGAAGTACTGCTGACGTAAACGCAGTTCTTTACCGTTCTCACTGCTGTCATTCGGGTAAAGAACCATGGTAATTTGTTCAGCTAAGTTTTTACGCGCTACTGCTTCTGAGTAACTACCCGCATTAAACTCGCTCAAATCAAATTCGTCTGTTGCTTCTGATTTCCATAAACGTAAGGTATTTACAATATCATTCTTGTAACCCGGAATTGGCACATCATAAGGCACAGCTAAAACATCATGAGAATCTAGCCATTGACGGTGCTCACGACCATATTTATCAGTATAACTTTCAACATGACCAAAGAATTTTACGCGCTTTGATTGCTCAGGTGCACTTAGTTCCCACGGGTGTCCCTCACGTAGCCAGTTATCTGGTTGTTCAATTTGATGACCATTTTCAATAGCTTGATTAAACATGCCGTATTCATAGCGAATACCATAACCAACCACAGGTAGTGAAAGGCTTGCACAGCTATCTAAGAAGCATGCAGCTAAGCGCCCTAAACCACCATTACCAAGGCCTGCATCATGCTCAGCCTCAGCAACTTGCTCGAGCTCTGTGCAGTATTCTTGTAACGCTTTAGCGACTTGCTCATCTAAGTCTAAGTTCAAAATCGCATTACCAAGAGCACGCCCCATTAAAAACTCAAGTGATAAGTAAGCTGTTTTACGGCGTTTTTGTTCATGGATTTGCTGTTTGGTCACACGGCAACGAGCAACTAATCGGTCACGAATAGTTAATGCTAATGCATGGTATAAATACAGCTGTGATTTACCCACTTTGTCACGCCCAAGGGTGTAATAAAAATGGCGTGATAAGTCATCATCTAGTGTACTTTCATCAACTGTAGGCGCATCCTGCCAGCCCTTTACAATACATACTTGATCGGCATTTTTAGCCATGATTTAGATCCTCTGAATTGGCGGTAAAAACCCAGCTGCTCATTGCAGCAATCTGGTGTTCCTTATCAACAAATTGTGCTGACATAGGATGAATGCTGGTCAGTGCTAACTGCCACTTTCCTTTATCTAAACTAGGAAGTTGGCACGTTACCGGCTCTGATCCTGCATTTAATATGATCAATAAAGCTTGATTTGTATGCTTGTCGGTCAGGCTGTATATCAACACTTGGCGATCACCTTGATGCCAATCGTCTTGTTGCATATTGGAGCCTGATTCGGTGAACCACGCGACTTCATAACGTGGGTCATTATCGTGAACAAAAAAGCGGTGTTTAAAAATGCTGAACTGCTTACGAATGCGCAGTAAATCGTCAATAAATCGAGTTAGAGGATGACTGAATTGAGAGTCTTTCCATGCAAGCCAGCTTGTACGATTGTTTTGACAATAGGCGTTGTTGTTACCACCTTGTGAGTGTGCCATTTCGCTTCCTAATGAAAGCATAGGCACGCCTTTAGAAAGTAACAAAGTTAACAGCATATTTTTTTGTTGTTGTAAGCGTAATTTGCTCACTTGTGGATCGTTGGTAAACCCTTCGACACCACAATTGAATGAGTGATTGCCACTGTGGCCATCACGATTTTGCTCACCATTGGCTTCGTTGTGTTTATGCTCGTAGCTGACTAAATCAGCAAGCGTGAAGCCATCATGACTGGTGATGAAATTAATACTGTTAAGTGGCCCACGTAGGTTGTGCTCAAACAAGTCAAACGAACCATGTAAACGTTTTGCAAGCTCTCCAATTACGCCCTGCTCTTGTTTCCAAAAGCGTCTTATCGTATCGCGATACTTATCATTCCATTCACGCCAAGGCGCAGGAAAAGCCCCTAATTGGTATCCACCGGGGCCAATATCCCACGGCTCTGCAATCAGTTTAACTTGGCTTAGTACTGGGTCTTGATTAATCGCTTGGAAAAACGCATGCGCCTGATTAAAACCATTTGGGTTACGCGCTAAAATGGTCGCTAAGTCAAAACGAAAGCCATCGACTCCCATCACTTCAACCCAATAACGCAAGCTATCAAGTACCAGCTGTAAAGAGCGAGGCGAATCAATATTTACGGTGTTACCACAGCCGGTATCATTAATATAATGCTGGGGTTTATCAGCAACAGTGCGGTAGTAACCTAGATTGTCTAAGCCACGTAGCGACAAGATAGGTCCATCTGTGCCCGCCTCTGCAGTGTGGTTATAAACCACATCGAGTATTACTTCGATATCTGCTTTGTGAAGCGCCGCCACCATTTCTTGAAACTCGCTAATATCATCATTAACCAGATACTCTTTATGCGGTGTAAAGAAATTAAGTGTGTTGTAGCCCCAGTAGTTTTGTAAGCCTTTGGCTGTTAAAAACTGCTCACTGATAAAAGCATGAACGGGTAATAACTCTAAGCAAGTCACACCAATAGTACGTAGATGTTCAATAAAGCTAGGGTGGCTTAAACCTAAAAATTTACCTTGTAACGATTTTGGGATCTCAGGGTGGCGGCATGTTGCACCAACTACATGGCATTCGTAAATAACTGTTTTTCCCCAGCAATGATTGGGTTTTTTACCTGTGTAAGGTGCCAGTTCACGGACTCGTGATTTTGGCATATCAATAGCATTATTAACCTGACTTAACTTTCCTACAGGCATTTGCCCATAGTGACGTTCACTCCAGGTAAACTCACCATACAAATCTCGAGCATACGGGTCTAACAGCAATTTGTGATTATTAAAAAATAGTCCTTTTTCGGGTGCGTACTCACCATCAGCGCGAAAGCCATACAAGGCGCCACTTTTCAAAGGGCTCACTTTCAGTGTCCAGATGCCACCTTCGTTCATATGCATCGCAAGGGTAAGAATTTCTGAATGACCGCTGCTATCAAATAAGCACAGAGACATATGTTGTGCTTGTGGTGCGTACACAGCAAAGTTTACGCCCTCACCAACAACAGACGCCCCTAAAGGTGAGCTCACACCGACTTCTAGTTCGACACTATGACTCATCGCTCACCTTCTTAAGGTAAATTGTCGCAAGGCCAGGCAAAGAAACACTAATACTTTGATTAAAGCCATGACTTTCTTTCGCTTGGCTTACAATTATTTGCTCTGCATGATTAGTTGCTTCAACGCCGGAACCAAAATAATCCTCTTTGTCGGTATTTAAAATAACTTGATAGGTACCAGCTTTTGGCACACCAATCACGTAGTCGTGATACACCTGCGGCGTTAAATTACAGATCACCACCACAAAATCTTCAGCTTTTTTTGCATAGCGAATAAAGCTAAACATACTTTGCTCAGCATTATTGCTATCAAGCCACGCAAAACCCGCAGGGCTGGTATCCTGCTCGTATAAAGCTGGCGTGCTAGTGTATACAGCATTTAAATCTTTAATCGTTTGCTGCATGCCTCTGTGGCTAATATGTTCAAGTAAATGCCAATCAAGCGATTGGTCGTGATTCCACTCTTTACGCTGGGCGATTTCTGCACCCATAAACAATAATTTTTTACCTGGATGCGCCCACATAAAGGCATAGTATGCACGTAAATTTGCAAACTTTTGCCAGTCGTCTCCTGGCATTTTTTCAATTAATGAGCCTTTACCATGCACCACTTCATCATGGCTAAGCGGTAGAATGTAATTCTCACTGTAGGCGTAAACCATCGAAAACGTCATTTCATGGTGGTGATGCGAACGGTAAATGGAATCGCGCTGCATATAATGCAAACTGTCGTTCATCCAGCCCATGTTCCACTTATAACCAAAACCTAAACCATCATGGTCAACTTGGCGCGTAACACCCGGCCATGCTGTTGACTCTTCGGCCACCATCATAATGCCCGGATTATTTGCATAGCAGCGCATATTGACTTGTTTTAAGCACTCAATGGCGCCTAAGTTTTCTCTGCCACCGTATTGATTTGCAACCCACTGCCCTTCTTCACGGCTATAGTCTAGATAAAGCATTGAGGCAACCGCATCCACGCGTAAACCATCAATGCCAAATTCATGCAGCCAATACATTGCATTCGCAATTAGGAAGCTACGAACCTCTGCGCGATCATAATTGTAGATATAGGTATTCCAATCAGGGTGAAAACCTTGCCTAACATCAGCATGCTCGTATAGATGGGTGCCATCAAAACGATGTAAACCATGAGGATCACTTGGGAAATGACCAGGTACCCAGTCAAGAATAAGGCCAATATCTGCTTCGTGACATTGCTCAACAAAGTAAACAAAATCTTCAAAGCTGCCATAGCGACTGGTTGGGGCAAACAATCCAACAGGTTGATAACCCCAAGAACCATCAAATGGGTACTCGCTGATTGGCATTAATTGTAGATGCGTAAAACCGAGCTCTTTTGTGTAAGGAATAAGATTATCAGCAAGTTCACGCCATGTGAGATAGCGCTCACCATCATCTCGTCTTTGCCAAGAACCCGCATGCACTTCATAAATACTAACAGGCGCATCAATACTGTTTCGTTTTGCACGATTTGCTAACGCCTTTTCAGAAAGCTGAATACCTGTTTTTAGCTTTTGTAGCACTGACGCTGTACCCGGTGCTTGTTGCATCTTAAACGCAAAGGGATCGGCTTTATCAAGCACTTCTCCTGTTAGAGTGGTGATAGCAAATTTATAGCATTGATGCTCTTTAAGCCCAGGAATAAATAACTCCCATACCCCACTGGCAGGATGAAAACGCATAAAATGACGATTACGCTGCCAATAGTTAAATTCACCAATAACCGATACACTACTGGCATTCGGCGCCCACACTGTAAAGCGAACACCATCAACGCCTTGTTGAGTCACAAAATGTGCACCAAAATGTTGATACGCATGCTCTAAACTGCCTTCATTAAACAGATACATTGCCTGTTCATCTAAGCTGCTTTCAAAGCTGTACTCATCGTATTGTTGATGAGTAAATTCATTGCTATAGCTAACATCTAGCTGGTAGTCAGGCTTAGTTTTTGATTTGATATTTGCGATAAATAAATGACTATCACCTTGTTGCTGCGCAACGATTTTTTCTGTGCCAAGCAGAATCGAAACACTGCTTGCGCCAGGCAAAAAGCAACGAATTTCATAGCTTGTAGGGCCACTTTTATGCGCCCCAAGAAAGCTGAAAGGATCTCTAAAACAACCACAGGCTAATGCATCGATTTGTTTTTGATAAATAACAGGTTGTGCACTTTGCTCTTGACGAACACGACTTCGCATTATTGATTCCTTATCGAAATTAAATTGGCTAAGAATGACTGTTGCGCTTCGATAATCTGCGCCGCTGGACGCGACAATAAACGCCGCCAATTTGGGTACTCTTTATCAGTACCGGGGATATTTACAGGCAGTATTTGCTGATCTAAGTCATCTATTTGAATAGTAAATAGCTTTGCTGGTGCTGCCGCTAATGAGGATGCTAACGCTTCATATACCGAAAAGGCATCTGTTTCTAACGATAAATGCTGGTGTGACTCTCGTGCGATAAAATTAAGCATACGATGCTTTTCAATGTTTCTCGCATCGAATTGAGCCCGAGTTTGCTCATCATCAAGCAAACCGTATTGTTGTTTAATCGTAATATCATGGCCAATCCACCAGCCTTTGAATGGTGGTACGTCATGGTTGGCTATCATTAAAAGACTATGAGGAGCAAAATGCTCAGCCGCCAAAAACTCGCCTTGGTGATCTTTTTCAAAGTAGAACAACCCGTTTGAATAGATTGCACTTGCTTTTAATGCTTCACGCACTTCATTAGGTACCACGCCTAAATCTTCGCCAATCACCACACATTGATTGAGGTGAGATTCAATCTTTAGAATTGCTAATAGTTGTTCAAAGGGATAATAGACATAACAACCATCTTGCTGGAAATTATTTTCAAAACACCACCAAAGTCGGCGTATAGCCATAACGTGGTCAATTCTAAGACCACCAACATCTTCCATATTGGTGCGGATAAGTGAGCGGTAAAAAGCAAAGTTGTCTTTACTTAACTTTTGTGGATTAAGTGCCGGTAAGCCCCAATTCTGACCATGTTCAGCCCAAGGGTCTGGCGGAGCTCCAACATGTGCATTTTCGGCAAATAATTCATTTTGGCTCTTGAACTCACTACCATCACCTGCACAGCCAACGGCTAAGTCATTAATAAGACCAATTGCCATACCACTGTCACGAGCAATTTGTTGGCACATATTCAATTGTAAGTGTGCTTGCCATTGCAAGTAACTTGCATAATCACGGTCTCCTACCAACATAGTTGCAAGACTGTGCTTATGGGTTTCACAAAAACGAGTGAACTGCTGTTTTCGCTCTGCTGAAGCAAATTCACAAAAGTGCTGATATAAACAGCTAAACACTTGATATTTAAAGTTACTAACCGATGTATAATCAATGTAAGTCGCATCGGTTTGCGGTTTATCCGCTAACAATTTAATAAGTGCATTATTATTTTTGGCGTCTTCGCATAATGACACTGCAATATACAGCGGGTTCAATAACGCTCGGCTATTTGGACTATAAGGACTCGCCCTCTCTGGGCTGTGTTCAAACAGTAAATGCAGCGGATTAAGCAACACATAATCCATGTTTTTCGTCGCTGCTGCTTTAATAAGCTTTGTTAAGTCAGCGAAGTCACCAATTCCTAACCCCTCTTCATTACATAAGCTATAAAGCTGAATGGATAAGCCCAAACGCTTTTTGTCATCAATAGAGAAGCTTTCTTTAGGTGTGATCCATAGCTGACTGTGAGATTGCTGATCTGCCACAGTAATGAGGGCATCATGATAACCAATTGGCATTTCAGGAACTGGCAATGCAAGCTCAAGATAACGAATGCCGTTTAGGCCATAATCACCAAGAACAGCTAAACCTTGTAAGTTTTCACAAGTAAAATGAATATCAAGCGAAGGCACGCTTAGAGTACATGAGCGTGATAATAAACGCTCATCAACGCGTACTTTCAAAATTGGGTGGTGTGCCTCAATAATGCTTGTATGAGGCAACAAATTCAGCCATGTACCTGCATCTAATGCAAAATTAAGTTGGTTAATTGCATCAGTATCTTGAGTGTCTACACCACAACAACTAAGCGCCTGCATGCGTGTACTTTCATCGAAAATAACATGCTCACCAGTGTATATAGTATATTCATAGCCTATGCCATGCAGGTAATATAACTGCGAAAGTGACTGCATCAAAACACCTAAGCGCGTTGGGTATTAACAATGCTGTTGTCAGTACCAAAACCGTTAGGAATATAACCATCAGCTTGGTGGTCATTGTCCCATGTTTCGCCATTGATTAAGTAACGGAAGTGGAATTCTTGATCAAGCGGTAAGCGCTGCTTGCATTTGAATACTTGTTCTTTTTTATTAAACTTCATAGGCACTGGCTGCCAATCTGTAAACTCAGCAACTAATTGCACTTCATCAGCGTCAGGGTGTTGGAATTCAAAGGTAACTTCGGTTTCGTCTTTAGTCTTAAAAAAACGTTTACTTAACATAGTGGGCTCCAATTCAACCAATTGGTAAATTAATCCTTGCCACAGTACCGCATTCAACGACTTATTAAGCGGAAGCTGTGCGTTTCAGGTATCAAAACTTGTTTACTAAACATCAATTTCGTATCTAGTAAATCAAACCTATATTTACGCATTATGACAGTGCAACTGTTTATTTTTCGCACCAAGAGAGTGCAAAAAACACACAAAACCTACAACAATCATATTGCTGTGTTATTACGAGCAATAACTGAACCAAGTTGATAATAAAATATACTTTATTTTCAGTACCTTTTTTATCAGCTATCATCGCAACTTATAAAAAGTAGATAACAATTTAGGTTGGGTAAAGTGAATAAAATTGAAGTGATAAATTAGAGTAAACACACTAAAAGAGACACTGCTTTATTTTCCAAAAACACATTGCCAATAATCTACAAAAATAATACCTTTATTCTTTTTGCATAGAACTAAAAGCCAGATAAAACACCTTTCAACTCTTAGTGATTATTAACTCTCACATATAAACTAAAAGCAACTTAACCTTTAAAACCAACCGTCAATTAAAACTCCAATTAACGCTTTTAAAAACTATCCCAATACAAATATAAAAACAATAAGTATAATAGCGTAAATATAAATAAAAACCCCAACCTACAAAAGAAGGGAAAGCGCTACTTTTTAGCTGTCTGATAGCAATTTTTTCTTACAGTAATATTCATGAAAAAAGAGCTTTTCTCTTTAAAAAGCCGCAGCTCTACTACTCTCAAAGAATAATAGCGAAAAAGATAAAATATAATTACAAACATCTAATTAATAAAGAAAAAGCAAAGGGTTAGCTTTCTAACCAGAAATCAAACTTTGGATTTAACTTATTAAATCAACTAAAGCTAGCTATCGTTTGTTTGATTAACTTTCTAAATTATTACTTAGGAAAAAGCAATAAAACAACATAAAAGTAGTAATCGGTTTTTTCAATATAAATACATTTACCTACAAAGCTAACGCTAAACACTATGAATTTTCACATTCCGTTATCATCCAAACCCCAAAGTATGAGAAAGGCTTTGTCTATCTCAGTCACACGCAATATACTAACTTCATTCACTGGTGAGGTTTTATGGTAAAACAATAACACCATAACGGTAGTAATTTATGGCCAATGCTCTTCGAATTTTATCTATAAGTATTATAACGTTAATAGCTTTTATATATGGCTTAAATATCCACGGCGGGATCGCACTTTGTAAAAAGGCTTTAACATCCGCCTCTTTTCTGATCTAATAACGCCCACATTGTCACTATCTACTTGTTAATTATGTCGTTATTTAGCCACCTTGAACTTGTGGAAGAT
>NZ_JBECOT010000012.1:0-96252 GCF_040104395.1 Pseudoalteromonas sp. BZA4 | reverse complement strand
CGAGATATCAACACGATTGGCAAAAGGGAAAAACACGCAACGACTCCTTACGAAGAAAAAGAAGGCTATAAATGGGAGTCAGCGTCACGAGCAATGGCAGAGCGGCTGCAAGAACAAATGGCAAACGTGATTTCGGTGTGTGACCGCGAAGCAGACATTTACGAATATTTGCAATACAAACTGGCCGAGCAGCAACGATTTGTCGTGCGCTCGATGCAAAGCCGTCATATTGAAGAAGGTGAGGATAAGCTCTATGCGTTTGCAAGCGAGCTGAAAAGTGCAGGCACCAAACAAATCCAGATTGCACAAAAAGGAGGAAGAAAAGCCCGTAGCGCAACATTGGATATCACCTATGCACCAGTAACGCTCAAAGCACCTTACAATAAGAAAGGAGAATCCCTCCCAGTTTACTATGTCGGGTGTACAGAGCGAGGAAACTCTAAAAACGACCTAAGCTGGCACCTATTAAGCAGTGAGCCAGTCACTAGCAAAGAAGACGCCTTAGCCATCATCACATATTATGAGCACCGTTGGCTTGTTGAGGAATACCATAAAGTCTGGAAGAGTGATGGCACAGATATCGAAAGTTTACGCCTGCAAAGCCAAGAAAACATGGAAAGGTTGGTGACGATAAATGGTTTTATTGCTACACGAATATTGCAACTAAAGTTCGCCAATGAGCTACCAGACTCGCCAAGTTGTGAACAACTGTTATCTCCCAAAGCATGGAAGCTATTATGGTTAAAGAGAATAAAAACCCCCTTGCCTGAAACCACCCCAAATATGTCATGGGCATATGAAGAGCTGGCAAAGCTAGGAGGCTGGAAAGATACCAAGCGCACAGGGCGTGCATCGGTCAGCGTGTTATGGCAAGGATGGCTTAAATTACAAGCCATCCTAGAAGGCTACGATTTAGCTAAATCTCTTGAGTCAGACTTGTGATCAAGAGACAGCTTTAAAGCGGCTTTTTATTATGCAGAAAAGGTGCTGTAAATTAACACTCGATGATATTAACCGCTAAGCCACCGCGAGCGGTTTCTTTGTATTTCGTTTTCATATCATTACCTGTGTCGAGCATGGTTTTAATTACCTTATCAAGGGTCACTTTTTGCTCGCCAGAACCACGCATTGCAAGGCGTGACGCATTAATTGCTTTAATTGAGCCCATCGCATTACGTTCAATACACGGTACTTGCACAAGACCGCCAACCGGGTCACAGGTTAAGCCTAGGTTGTGCTCCATGCCGATTTCAGCAGCGTTTTCAACCTGTACTACATTACCACCCATGATTTCAGTTAGTGCACCCGCTGCCATTGAGCAGGCAACGCCCACTTCACCTTGGCAACCTACTTCAGCACCCGAAATTGACGCGTTCTTTTTATATAAAATACCAATTGCTGCCGCCGTTAATAAGTAACGTGTTGCGATATCACGATCTACTTCTTTAATGAAAGTGTGATAATACATTAATACCGCTGGCAAAATACCTGCAGCACCATTGGTTGGTGCGGTAACAACACGGCCGCCGGCAGCGTTCTCTTCGTTTACTGCAAGGGCAAATAAATCAACCCAATCCATAGCACGTAATGGGTCGTTGTTTACCTCAATATTTAATTTAAGGTGTAAACTAGGGGCGCGACGCTTTACCTTTAACCCGCCTGGTAAGATACCTTCTGTACGCATACCACGTTCAATACAGGCCTTCATTACTTGCCAAATATTAAACAGCTCATCTTTGATGTCTTTTTCGCTGCGCAGGGTTTTTTCGTTGTGCATCATAAGCGTTGATACACTGAACCCTGACTCACGGCATAGCTCTAACAACTCTTTTGCCGTGTTAAACGGATAAGGTGCTGGGTTTTCTTCGCGGATTTCGAGTGCTTTTTGTTTTTCGTTCTCGAACTCATCATCACTGACTATAAAGCCGCCACCGATTGAGTAATACACTTTACTGAATAACTTTTCGCCATTTTGGCTGGCAATGATTTCCATTGCATTTGAATGTTTTGGTAATGTTTTACGACGATGAAATACAATCGCACCTTGCTTCGGAAAGTTGGCTTTATGGCTTTGGTTTAAATAAATAACCTGTTCTTTTTCGATTTTTGCGAGGATATCGTCGACTAAATCAGCATCAATGGTTTCTGGATCATAACCGGCAAGGCCTAAGATCACAGCTTTACCAGAGCCATGGCCAATACCTGTTTGACCGAGTGAGCCAAATAGCTCAACTTTAATATCGGTGACGTTTGCAAGTAAGTTTTTTTCTTCTAGTTCGTTTACAAATAAACGCGAAGCGCGCATTGGGCCAACAGTGTGAGATGACGATGGGCCAATACCAATACTAAACATATCGAATGCACTGATCATAATTTGCTACTCATTTTTCTATTAACGGCATACTACCTGCCTTTGAACGGTGCCACATGATAACGTTTAAACGTGCCTGTGTAACCCTAAAAGCAGGATAATTAAACTGGTAGGGCGAGCTGTTTTATAAAGTTATTAATTATGCTCGCTGTTGCTCCCCAAAGCAGTCCGTGGGGGGTCATCAAACCTTGCAAAGTAATGGTTTTGCCATTTCTCTGAAAGGGGAGGGGTTGCCAATTTTGTTGATTACTTAAATAAGATAAGGGCAGTAAAAAGCTGGCAGCAACTTCGTTGGGATCTGCTTGCCACGTTGTGCCTTCACTAAGCACACACACAAAAGGCTCAATAGTGAAACCGGTTAGGGTCGCGTACTGATGTAATTTACCGTGGACAGTCACTTGATGTGTGCCAATATTAAGCTCTTCATTGAGCTCTCGAAGGGCGGTGTGCATTAACGTGTCATCTTGTTCTTCATACTTGCCACCCGGTAAGCAAATCTCCCCCGGGTGATGAAGTAAATAACTAGGTCGCTTGCACAGCAATAAATGCGCTTCGTCGTTAACATCAAGCAGAGGTAACATTACAGCACTGGCTCGCTTTTCGGCATTAAAGCGAATGGTCGCTGGGCGCTTCGTGGTTTGACTTAAACTAAAACGGGCAATTATTTGCTGACTATTCAAGGTAGTTACTTCAACTTTTACTTTAATAAAGGCAGTATTTTATTTACTTTATCGTAAGTTTCTTGGTACTCCAAGTCGACCTTTGAATCAGCCACAATGCCACCGCCAGCCCAGCAATAGATTGCACCTTTGTGGCACACTAAAGTACGAATTGTGATACTGGTATCCATGTTGCCACAGGCACTTAAATAGCCAATTGAGCCGCAGTACACACTACGGCGATGCGGCTCGAGCTCTTCTATGATTTCCATAGCACGAATTTTCGGCGCTCCGGTAATTGAACCACCCGGGAAAGCGGCATGAATTTGGTCAACGGCATCTTTGCCATCTGCTAACTCTGCGCGCACAGTACTTACTAAATGATGCACAGCCGGAAAGCTTTCAATGGCAAATAACGAAGGGACGGTGACACTACCTGGGCGAGCCACTTTGCCTAAATCGTTGCGCAGCAGATCAACAATCATGACATTTTCTGCGCGGTCTTTTTCTGATTGTTGTAAGCGAGTTGCTTGCGCTTGGTCTTGTTCAGAGTCAGCCAAACGAGGGAGCGTTCCTTTAATTGGCTTGGTTTCTATTTGGCCCTGATTAATCGAAATAAAACGCTCTGGTGAAATAGATAAAATAGCGCCATCAGGGTGATTTATATAGCTTGAAAACGGTGCTTTATTGGCTTCTCGAAGTTGTTTATACGCTTGCCATGTTGAACCAGAAAATTCAGCTTTAAAACGCTGTGCAAGGTTTATCTGGTAGCAGTCACCACTTTTTAAATAAGCTTGAATTTTCTCGAACTTTTCGCTGTAGCTGGCTTGACTCATGTTTGACTGCCAGTCGCTTTGTAGCGCGAACTTTGCACTTGCTGGTATTTCGTTTAGCTGCTGCTGATATAGCGCTAAGCGATTATGATTTGGCTGACAGACGTAAAACCAGCTTTGCTGTTGCTTATCATAAATAAGCGCATCTGGATAAAGGCCTACAGCCATTTGCGGCATGTTAATGTCGTTTTCGGCAGTACTTGGCATGCTTTCAATCACACGACCTAAGTCATAACCAAAATAGCCAAGCCAACCACCTGTAAAAGGCAGGTTATTTGGGTTAGCTGTATGATTAAAGTCCTGAAGGCCTTTTTTCATCAAGCTAAAACAATCACTTGATTGTGCTTTGCCGTCGACAAAGCATGTATTTTCGCGCACTTCTAATTGCTTTAATGGGGCAATAGCAATGATATCGAAGCGGCTATTTACATGCTCGCTATTGGCTGAATCGAGCAAAACGGCATGGGGCAAATGAGCAAAATGACTAAATAGCGCGATGCAATCACCACTTAAATCTAATTTAATGCACAAATTTTCATCGTTTATCATCTACATTGCCCTGAATAACTAGCCCGAAACGGGCGAGGAGGGTATCATAAGTTAAATTTGATTGGCAGCGTTATGATTTCCTTTATAGTGATGCCATGACTAACCCGTAGAGTAAATCTTCGTCACCGGTTTACTCAGGATCACGTACAGCGCTACGCGATAAAAACTTAAGGAACCCGTAATGAGTACAATTCGTCAGCAAGACTTCATTGATAGCATTGAAGATGCATTGCAATACATTTCTTTTTATCACCCTCTCGATTTCGTACAAGCCTTAGAAAAAGCTTACAACAAAGAGCAAAGCAAAGCGGCAAAAGATGCCATTGCGCAAATTTTAATTAACTCTCGTATGTCTGCTGAAGGTAAACGTCCACTGTGCCAAGATACAGGTATCATTACTTGTTTCGTAAAAGTAGGTATGGATGTTAAGTGGGATAAAACAGACATGACTGTTCAGCAAATGGTTGATGAAGGTACACGTCGCGCATACTTAAACCCAGATAACCCATTACGTGCATCAATAGTTGCAGACCCTGCTGGTACGCGTAAAAACACCAAAGACAATACTCCATCAGTTGTTCATATCGACTTAGTGCCAGGCGCTGAAGTAGAAGTAATGGTGGCAGCGAAGGGCGGCGGCTCAGAAAATAAAACGAAAATGGTTATGCTTAACCCATCTGATGATGTGGCTGCATGGGTTGAAAAAACATTACCAACAATGGGTGCGGGCTGGTGTCCACCTGGCATGCTAGGTATAGGTATTGGTGGTACTGCAGAAAAAGCTGCGGTACTTGCTAAAGAATCATTAATGGATCCGGTTGATATTCACGAGCTGATTGAGCGCGGCGCAGAAACAACTGAAGAAAAAATGCGTATCGATATCTTCGAACGTGCTAATAAATTAGGTATTGGTGCACAAGGCCTAGGTGGTTTAACAACCGTGGTTGATGTGAAAGTTAAAACGGCACCGACTCACGCAGCATCAAAACCAGTGGTTATGATCCCGAACTGTGCGGCAACTCGTCACGTTCACTTCACATTAGATGGTTCAGGCCCAGCTGATCTTAAAGCGCCTAAACTTGAAGATTGGCCAGAAGTTACGTTTGAAGTGGGTGAAGGTACACGTCGTGTTGATTTAAACACACTGACTAAAGAAGACACGCAAGAATGGAAGATGGGTGAAACGGTTCTTCTGTCTGGTACTATCTTAACGGGTCGTGATGCCGCGCATAAACGTTTACAAGATATGATCCAATCAGGTGAAGGTTTACCTGAAGGCGTTGATTTTGATAACAAGTTTATCTACTACGTTGGCCCTGTAGATGCAGTGGGTGATGAAGCCGTAGGCCCTGCTGGCCCTACAACTGCAACGCGTATGGATAAATTCACTGATATGATGTTAGAAAAAACGGGCATCATCGGTATGATTGGTAAAGCAGAGCGTGGTCCTGCAACAGTTGAATCAATCAAAAACAATAAATCTATCTACTTAATGGCAGTAGGTGGTGCAGCGTACCTTGTATCTAAAGCAATCAAGAAAGCACGTGTTGTTGCGTTCGAAGATTTAGGTATGGAAGCAATCTACGAGTTTGAAGTAGAAGATATGCCAGTAACGGTTGCTGTTGATAGTGAAGGCGCCAATGCGCATACGCAAGGCCCTGCTATTTGGAAAGCAAAAATTGAAGAACTTGATGGTAAATTAAAGTAACCATCTTGCAACTCTCTTAAAAAAACGGCGCACCTGCGCCGTTTTTTTTTTCAGCTCTGACCAGTCTCAGCTATTTCTCTAACATCTCTTTAAAAAGCCGATTTTACTTGGCTTTATTGGCACATTTTTCTTGTCACTTTTTCTTTACGCTATACTTTACCTTTACGTTCACGTAATAAAGTTTGTAATGTTAATATTTTGTTTTGAATTAACAATGCTTAATGAGTACATTGATTGGTATATTTTTTCCATAAAGTGTTAGTTTTTGAGTTGTTATTTCGGCCTGAGAACTTTGCTTAGTTTTATCATCTCATTTAGTGGCAAGGGAGCATATGAAGTGATAAAGTCTCGGCACTTTCAGCGCTCACACCCCTTAGGGTAAGAAAATTTCGGAGTATTTAACTGTGGCTGTATTTAATAAAGTCGACTTTGATAACCACGAGCAAGTGGTGTTTTGTTCAGATAAAGAATCAGGCCTAAAAGCTATTATCGCGGTTCACAATACCAAGTTAGGTCCAGCGGTTGGTGGTTGCAGAATGTGGGACTACACAACTGATGAAGATGCTGTTACTGATGCACTTCGTTTATCAAAAGGTATGACCTACAAAAATGCTGTGGCACGTTTACCATTTGGTGGCGGTAAGTCAGTGATCATCGGTAATGCTAAAGAAATTAAATCAGAGCAACTTTTCCGTGCATTTGGTCGTCAGTTAGAGCGTTTAAGCGGTAGCTACTATTCAGCTGAAGATGTAAACATCACATGTGATGATGTGGCTATCATGAATAAAGAAACTAACTATGTATTAGGCCTTGAAGGTAAAAGTGGTAACCCTTCACCGTTCACAGCATATGGTACATTCTTAGGTATTAAAGCGGCTTTACAACATCAACGAGGTCATCAAGATCTTGCTGGTATCAAAGTAGCCGTGCAAGGTTTAGGTGCAGTAGCATATGGCCTTTGTAAACACCTACATGAAGCGGGCGCAACATTATTTGTAACAGATATCAACGAACAAGCTGTTGAGCGTGTTGTAAATGACTTCAATGCAACGGCTGTGGGTATTGATGAAATCTACGACTTAGATGTTGATGTGTATGCACCATGTGCACTTGGCGCAACGGTAAATGACACGACTATCCCGCGTTTAAAAGCAACAATTATTGCAGGTTGTGCGAATAACCAATTAGCAGAGTCTCGTCACGGTGAGATCATCCGCGAAAAAGGTATCTTATACGCACCAGATTACGTAATTAACGCAGGTGGTATTATCAACGTTTATTACGAAACTGCACCAGAAGGTTACAGTGCAGAAGCATCAACGAAGCACGTTGAAGGCATTTTTGATACGCTAACAGAAATCTTTGCTCGCTCTGAAAAAGAGCAGAAGTCGACGCATTTAATTGCCGATGAACTAGCATTAGAAATCATCGAAAACGGCTTATAATTTAGTAAATCGATAAATTTACAGGTAAAAAGGTGCGCAAGTCGCACCTTTTTACCTGTTATTTATCGCATCAAGGTGACGAAGTCACGCAGGCTAGGTAAACTCGGTTTTTAAATCTCGAGGGCACCTAATGAAAACTCCATCTTGTGAAATCACACCTATTGATCTAGCTACTTGGCCTCGCAAACAGCATTTCGCTTTTTTCAAAGAATTTTCTCTGCCATATTTTAATGTGTGTGTTTCACTCGACATGGCGGCTCTTTACAACAAGTGCAAAGCAGAACCGTATTCCTTCTTTCACAGCTATGTTTACCTAACACTTGAAGCATGTCATGACTATGCACCAATGCGCCAACGTATTATTGATTCGTTACCGGTACAACTGTCATCGGTAAGAGGCAGTGTGGTCGAGCTTGCAGAAGATGAAACATTTCGCTTTAGTTATTTTGAAAAACAAGCGTCGATGGAAGATTTTTCAAAACACGCTATTGCTGTGGGTAAAACAAGTAAAGCAAAACCATTTTTCTCTGATGCATTTGCTGCAACAGAAGGGCAGCCTGACCTTATTCATATCTCAGTACTTCCATGGTTAAACTTTACCGGCTTCTCGCATGCTGTAAGTGAGGGGCATGGCCTTGGTATTCCTAAGTTTGTGTTTGGTCAGTATGACTCACAAACTGGCAAGATGCCGCTTTCAATTGATGTGCATCATGCTTTGATGGATGGCTTGCATGTGGCGCGATTTGTGAAAATACTGCAAGAAAAAATCACGAATTTTTGTAATTGATTGTTGCTAAATGTCATTAAAGTGAGTAAAAATTGCAATTAATGTAGTATTATCTGAAGTTAGGGATGACTTTGGCTTCACAGAGCTACATCACTGAATAGAACGATAATAAATATCAGGGTTTTAGTTTTATGGTGCGGGTAGTTAGTTGTATTTTTCTTTTATTGAGTTTCAGCGCTTTAGCTGATTCTGCACGCCTCTCTTTAAGTGATTACTTTACAGAGACTTGGAGCACTCGCGCCGGCCTTCCTCACAATAGCATTAATGGCGTAACGCAAACCAAAGATGGTTACATTTGGATAGCGACTTGGGAAGGGCTTGCTCGCTTTAATGGTCGCGAGTTTAAACTCTTTACTCGAACAGAAATTCCTGGCTTACCTGACTCAGGCCTACGCAGCCTGATTCCGATGGATAATGGTGATTTATATATCGTGGGTGCCCGTGGCGGTATTGCGCTTCGCTCACAAGGGCAATGGCGAGCATTACCAAGTTCATCAGCCATGGTTAACCATGCACTTGTTACTGAACAAGGTGAGCTATGGCTGGCACTTGAAGGGCAAGGCATTGTTTACCGGGCTTCTGAAACTGCCACTGAGCAAAAACTGCTTGATAAGCTAAGCGCATACCGTCTTTTACAAGACAAAACAGGGACTATTTGGGCTGCCACCAGTGATGGCCTTTATCAAATAAAGAATAAGCAAGTCAGTAAGGTCAGTGAAAACTCTGGGCTCCCTAATGCCTCTGTGTTTACCTTATTACTAACGGAGTCAGGCACATTAATTGTCGGCACCGAAAAAGGCGCATGGCAAAAGAAAAACGATAAGTTTGTTGCTATTAATCCTGTCCTTAACAACGAATCAATTGCCAGCTTACTCGAAGATGCGCAGGGCGATTTGTGGTTTGGCACCATCAATAAAGGGGTGTTCAGACTCAGCAGTTTAGGCCTTGAAAACTTAGCCGCAGATGATGGCTTACCCAACAACCGTATTTTATCTTTACTGCAAGACCGCGAAAAAAGTATTTGGGTTGGCACGAATGCCGGATTATTTCGCTTGCGTGAAGCGCCATTTACAAACTGGAGTCAAAGCCGTGGGCTTGCATCTGACTATGTGCGTACCGTGTTATCGCATTCTGATGGCAGCTTATGGGTGGGCAGTAGTAATGGCTTAAATCGTATTGAAAACGGCAAGCTCACCACCCTTATTCAAGCTTATGAAAAAGATCCGCTATCCGTATTAAGTTTAACTGAAGATAAGCAGGGCGGAGTATGGGTTGGTACTTACACTGCCGGTTTAATGAAAGTGGTCAATGGGCAAATTTATCCCGTAAAAAACCGCAGTAATGGCCTGATCAGCAACGAAGTTCGCGCTGTGTTTTTTGATAAAGCGGATAACTTATGGATTGGCACCGCCGGTGGTTTAACCAAAATAGACCCTGCTGGGCAAACTGAATTATTCACCACCGAAGATGGCTTAATTGGTGATTTTATTATGGCCCTTGTTGAGGATGATCATGGCAGGTTATGGGTCGGCACGGGAGTGGGTGTGTCCATTTATGACCCAGCTACTAAGCAATTTAAAACTCTCGAGTTTCCAAAGCAGTTCAGTACTGAGTATGCATTCGGCTTTTACTTAGATGGCGATAAAATGTGGCTTGCAACCGATAGAGGCTTAGTTCGTTACAATCTCAGTACAGATAAAATGAGCTTGTTTGGTCGAGACCAAGGTTTACCGGTCGATAAGTTGTTCCAAGTGATTGAGCAAGGTGACTCATTATGGTTGACCAGTAACCGCGGTGTTATTCAGGTGAACAAAGCTCAGTTAGTTGCACTTTTAGATAACCCTGAAAAAGTTCAACCAATGAGTGTTTCGATGCAGCTTTATGATGAAGGCGATGGCATGCTAAGCGCGCAAGCAAATGGCGGTTCAAACCCTGCTGCTGTGCTTCATTCAGATGGTCAAGTATGGGTTGCAACAGCCAAAGGCGTCGCTATTGCGACACCAGAACGCTTAAAAGAAGCCAGTAAACGCCGTTTATCGACCGTTATTGAAAGCTTTGAAGTCGATGGCAAACCCATGACTTTACCTGTTGGTAATGAGGTTTTGAGTTTACCTGCTGGTGTTTCTCGTGTTTCGTTTAATTACGCTGGGCTAAGTTTTATCATGCCTGGGCGGTTAAATTACCAAACTCAACTAAGTGGTTACAATCAACAATGGGTAGACAGGGGGCGCTTGGCCATTACCGAGTACACCAATTTACCACCAGGTAAATATACCTTTAAAGTGCGTGCAGGTTACCCAAATAGTGACTGGCAAAATAATGAGCAAGTTCTGCGTTTTAAAATTGCCCCTTATTTTTGGCAAAAAACCAGCTTTAAGTTATTTGTCTTAGTTGCTGTGCTTTTTGCTGATGCTATTTATAAATACCGCTTATATCACTATAAGCGCATCGAAATTGAGTTAACTGAAAAAGTTGAACAGCAAATGCATGATTTACAAACGCAAGCTGATGCTTTTGCTCATTTAGCGAATCATGACCAATTAACGCAATTACCGAATAGACGCGCTTTCGATATGTGGCTGTCTGAAAACTTTAATCAGTTTCAGCGTGATAATAAAACGCTTAGTATTGCCATTATGGATATTGATCACTTCAAACTCATTAATGACAACTTCTCGCACTTAATTGGTGATAAAGTGATTTGTGAAATTGCTCGTTTGCTGCGTATGAATTTTCCTGATGAAGGTTATGCGGCGCGTTGGGGCGGTGAAGAATTTACCTTGTTGTTCCCATACAAAAATGCTGAAGAAGCCGCAAGATTGTGTGAAATTATCCGTTTAGAGATAGCGGGTTATGATTTCTCAGAATTAGCAGATAGTCTTTCTGTAACGGTAAGTTTTGGTGTAGCAGATAACGCGCAGGTTACTGACTATGACCGCTTGTTAGCACATGCCGACAACGCTTTATACAATGCAAAGAATAACGGTCGAAACCAAATTTTTATTTATAATCAAGGCTGTATTACGCTCGATTAATCAGCTTTAAAAATAAAAATGTGTGTAATCAATTGATCTTTTTTTGTTTGCACACATTAAAGTATCAAGATTGTTTTTTAGGCGATAGTAATGCTTAACCTGGTTTTGATACTTTTTTTAATAATTTTTGTTGTGTGTTACTGGCGCTGGGACGATATCCGTAATCACTTTTGGCAGAAAAAATACCTTAATAACTCCCTCAATGATCAGCAAAAAAATCTGCTGTTAAAATATATGCCTATCTACCGAAAGATGACGGATGCCGATCGTGAAAAGCTGGAGCGTCACATCGTTTGGTTTTTAAATGAAAAACGCTTTATTGGTTGTGATGGTCTTAAGCTTAATGATGCAATGAAGCTGATTGTAGCGGCAGATGCCTGTATTTTAGTGCTTAATAAACCGTGGCCTCTGTATCGTAATGTAAAAGAGATCCTTTTATACCCAAGCGCGTATTATGCCCCGCAAACTTCCCGTGATAATGCTGGGCTTGTCAGTTATCACAATACCGTGCGTCAAGGTGAGTCATGGCCAGGCGGAACCTTGGTATTGAGTTGGCATGATGTCCTTGAGGGAAACCGCTTACCAAGTGATGGTCATAATTTGGTATTTCATGAATTTGCCCATCAGCTCGACCAAGAAACCGGTAAAACCACGGGTACACCACTGCTTTCGAGTAACGAAGATTACCAAAAGTGGGCAAAAGTATTTAGCCGCGCGTTTAATCAACTCAAAACCCATTTAGCTTATGGCATGCCGCATGTTATTCATAGCTATGGTGCGACCAACGAGGCAGAATTTTTTGCTGTTATTACCGAAACCTTTTTAGAAAAACCCGCTGAACTCAGGCAATTTGACCCAGAAATTTATCATTTACTGGTTGGCTTTTATCAGTTTGATCCGATTGCGTGGCATTAGTCGACTATTTACGTCTGTTTAACACGAATCACTGGAATCTTGCTATGCTATTTGGTGCAATCTTAAAAGTGTGCATATAAGCAAAACAATAAAAAGTGAGATTTCAATGAAGAAAATGCTTCATACAGCGCTCGCTGTATCTATTTCACTTGCTCTAGCTGGGCAAGTGGCGGCAGCTGAGCAATCAAATGACGACAAATGGCAGGTAGACGCACCAAAAGGCCAATTCCTAGACGCTAAAATTAGTGTTGAGCAGGGCACGTGGATGAACGTAGATATTAGCCCTGATGGTAAAACAGTGGTGTTTGACCTACTCGGCGATATTTATACCATGCCAATGTCAGGTGGCACAGCAACGCAATTAACCAGTGATATTGCATGGCAAATGCAACCACGCTTTAGCCCTGATGGTAAGCACATTGCGTTTACTTCAGACCAAGGAGGTGGCGACAATATTTGGGTTATGGATTTAAATGGTGAAAACCAAAAAGCCGTAACGAACGAAACATTTCGTTTGTTAAACAGCCCAGCTTGGAGCCCTGATGGTGACTACTTAGTTGCGCGTAAGCACTTTACAGCAAGCCGCTCTCTAGGGGCTGGTGAAGTATGGCTTTACCACAAAGCGGGTGGTAAAGGTGTACAGCTAACTGCACGTGAAAACGACCAAAAAGACTTAGGCGAGCCAATGTTCTCACCTGATGGTCGTTATGTTTATTTCTCTCATGATGCAACGCCGGGTAAAACATTCCATTACTCAAAAGATTCTGTAGCGGGTATTTATAAAATTAAACGCTATGACCGTGAAACCGGTGAGATTGAAACAATTATAGATGGTATGGGTGGGGCTATTCGACCAACACCTTCACCAGATGGTAAAAAGCTTGCATATATCAAGCGCGATGATTTCCAAACAAGCTTGTACTTATATGATCTTCACACCGGTGAGCATACCAAGCTGTATGGCGAGCTTGAGCGTGATATGCAAGAGACATGGGCAATTCATGGCGTATACCCAACAATTGCTTGGACGCCAGATAACGAACAGCTGGTCTTTTGGGCGGGTGGTACCATTCATAAGCTAGATGTAGATGATAAGTCTGTCTCGACTATTCCATTTAAAGTTGAGACCAATAAGCAAATTCAAAAAGCGGTGCGTTTTACACAAAACATCGATAGCGATAATTTTGATGTGAAAATGCTGCGTAATGTACAAATTTCACCGGATGGTGAAACGGCTATATTTGAAGCGCTAGGTCATATTTATAAACGTGATTTAGAGTCTGGCAAAGTAAAGCGCCTGACTAAGCAAGACGACCACTTTGAATTATTCCCGCAGTTCTCTCGTGATGGTAAGAAGATTGTTTACACCACATGGGATGATAACGAACAGGGCTCAGTACGTGTTGTATCTGCGCGCAGTGGCCGTGGCGATACCATTACTAAAGAGCCGGGTAAATATGTAGAGCCAACTTTCAGCCCTGATGGCAAAACAGTTGTTTACCGTAAAGCGTCTGGCGGCAGTATCCTTAACCCAACATGGTCATTAGAGCCAGGCATTTACTCAGTAAGTGCTAAAGGCGGTAAAGCGACGCTAATCACTAAATCAGGATATCAGCCGCAATTTGGTGCAGCGAATGACCGTATTTATGTGATGAGCCCTTGGCCGAAACCAACATTAAGTGTTGTTGAGCTTGAATCAAAGCAAGTTCGTAAACTTTACGAATCAGAACATGCTACAGAGTTTAGAGTATCACCAGATGGCCAATACTTAGCGTTTGCAGAGCGTTTTAAAGTATTTGTAACGCCATTTGTTGAGCGTGGCAAAACCATTAATATTGGCCCGAAAGATAGCCAATTCCCAATTGAGCAGCTTTCTGTTCGCGCCGGTGAAAACATCAGCTGGAGTGGCACAAGCGATAAACTTTATTGGAGCTTAGGCCCAGAGTTATATCATGCAAGCCTAGCGGGTTTATTTGATATTAACCAAAATGCAGAGACTGACTTTAAAGTTAAAAGCGGCGACAACATCGGTTTTACAAAAACCATGGCGGAGCCTAAATCAGTATTCGCGTTAACTGGTGCGCGTATTATCACCATGAACGGTGAGCAGGTTATTGAAAACGGCGTTATTGTTACTGATGGTAAGCATATTAAAGCGGTTGGCAGTAAAGACAGTGTTGCTATTCCTAAAGGTGCAGAAGTAATTGATGTAACTGGCAAGACGATTATGCCGGGTATTGTTGATGCGCATGCGCACGGCTCGCAAGGCAGCGATGAGATCATTCCACAGCAAAACTGGAAGAACTTAGCTGGCTTAGCGTTAGGTGTGACAACGATTCACGATCCATCAAACGACACCACAGAGATTTTTGCTGCAAGTGAAATGCAAAAAGCAGGCATGATTGTCGGCCCTCGTATTTTCTCAACGGGTACCATTTTATATGGTGCAAATATGCCAGGTTATACATCGCATATTGACTCGTTAGAAGATGCTAAATTCCATCTTGAGCGTTTAAAGAAAGTAGGTGCGTTTAGTGTTAAATCATATAACCAACCTCGTCGTGAACAGCGCCAACAAGTTATTGAAGCAGGTCGTGAACTTGAAATGATGGTTGTGCCAGAAGGCGGTTCATTACTGCAGCACAACTTAACTATGGTAGTTGATGGTCATACGGGTATTGAACACTCAATTCCTGTTGCCAATATTTACGATGATATTCGCCAGCTTTGGTCTCAAAGCGATGTGGGTTATACGCCGACACTGGGTGTAGCTTACGGCGGTATTTGGGGTGAAAATTATTGGTACGACAAGACGGATGTGTGGAATCACCCACGCTTAAGTAAGTTTGTACCAAAGAATCAGCTTTTACCACGCTCAATGCGTCGTGTTAAGGCGCCCGATCACCACTATAACCACTTTAACAATGCCCGTGTTGCTAAAGAGCTGCAAGACTTGGGTGTTTTAGTAAACCTTGGTGCTCACGGTCAACGTGAAGGTTTAGCGGCGCACTGGGAAATTTGGATGTTTGCGCAAGGTGGTATGACACCACTTGAAGCAATTCGTGCAGCAACGTTAGATCCTGCTAAATACATTGGCCTTGATAACAATATCGGTTCTCTTGAGCCGGGTAAACTTGCCGATTTAATTGTTATTGACGGTAACCCGCTAACTAACATTCGTGATACAGATAAAATCGATTACACCATGATCAATGGTCGTCTATTTGATGCTGCAACCATGAACGAAGTGGGTGAGAAAAAGCGCGAAAAGTTATATTTTGAAAAAATCTAACATAGCGGAAATCTAAACTGAAAGCGGCCATTGTGCCGCTTTTTTATTGTTTATTTATTGCTTTAAATGAGGAAACTGTTTAATTCCTACTAGTTTTGCTTGGCAGATCATGCCCTCTACAAGCGTCATCAAATAGTGGCTGTGCGAGTCTAGCTGCGAGCTTTCCATGTTTTCACACGCTGATAGACGCTGTTTAATTAACTGTTGTACTGCCATTTTATGCTCTTTGCAGGCTTGATTTATCGGGCTTGCAGGATCAGCAAACTCAGCGGCAGTGTTAATAAATAAACAGCCATAAAAAAACCGCTAACGAGTAGCGGTTTTTAAAATTGCTAAGTGTAATTTGATTACACAACACCACGCGGTAAACGACAATCGTGGTCTTTTTCAGCTAGGTTAACAATCCAAAGCTCTTCAGCTTTGTAACCGTCATCGTTTGCTGTAACAACAGTGAACGATGCTTTCTTAGCTGTTTTAGCCGGTGCAGCGGTTTTAGTTTTGGTTTTTTTCGCTGGTGCTTTAGGTGCTTCTTCTGCTTTAGGCTCAGCTGTTTTACCAGAAGTGAGCTCTTCAGTCAGCGCTGCAACATCAGCAAGGCGCATATTTTTGCCACCGTCGATGCTATACCAACCAGGTTTTGTTGTGATTTCAGGTTTCTTACCATTCGCTGCTTCGTATGCTGCTTCGAAGGCATTTAACACTTCTGTTTTGTCTAGTTTGCTCATCAGAGACCCTATACGTTGTAAACACAGATTAAGAATATATATTTATACCTATTTTCAGCTTACTTTTCAATTTTTTGCGATTTTCCTTCCATTTTTCACTCATAAACGCCAAAATTTGCACAAAATAGAGGGTTGAAGGACGATTTTTATATGCAACGCAAACAATTTACTCAATTATTAAACGACATTCTTAAACCTGATTCTATCGCTGACTTTTGCCCAAATGGCTTACAAGTTGAAGGTGCGAGCGACGTAAAAAAGATAGTGACGGGTGTCACAGCTAGCCAAGCATTGATTGATGCCGCTATTGCAGAAAATGCAGATACTATTTTGGTACATCACGGCTATTTCTGGAAAGGGGAATCGCAGCCAATCACGGGCATGAAAAAGCGCCGTATTGAAGCGCTTTTAAATAATGATATTAACTTATATGGCTATCATTTACCGCTAGATATACACCCTGAAATTGGTAATAACGCGCAACTGGCTAAGTTACTCGATATTGAGTTCACAGGTGGGCTTGAATCTGGTCCAAATAGTGTGCCGGTAAAAGGCCGCTTAAAAACACCTTTAAGTGGTGAAGAATTTACCGCCAAAATAACCCAAGTTCTTAATCGTGCACCATTAACTAGTTTGGTAAGAAAAAAGAAAATCGACACCATCGCTTGGTGCACAGGTGGCGGACAAGGGTATATTGATTTAGCGGCTGCTCAAGGAATTGATGCTTATCTTACAGGTGAAGCCTCTGAGCAAACGATTCATAGTTCA
This sequence comes from Pseudoalteromonas sp. BZA4, assembly GCF_040104395.1. Classification (NCBI taxonomy): domain Bacteria; kingdom Pseudomonadati; phylum Pseudomonadota; class Gammaproteobacteria; order Alteromonadales; family Pseudoalteromonadaceae; genus Pseudoalteromonas; species Pseudoalteromonas sp. BZA4. The sequence continues at coordinate 79,165 of NZ_JBECOT010000012.1, read as the reverse complement.
CGCGAGCAAGGTATCGATTTTTTTGCAGCTGGTCACCATGCGACTGAGCGTTATGGCATTAAAGCCTTAGGCGAGCTTTTAGCTGAGCAGCACGGTTTTGATGTAACGTTTATCGATATCGACAATCCAGTCTGATTGTTCTACAGCGCCTCTGGATCAATCCAGCGGCGCACACTCACCCAAGCACTGCCAATTTTCTCATGAGCGACTCTGGTCACTGCAACAAGTACTGCAATGTTAGGTATAAACTGTTTGTACGTTGGATACTGACTAAAATCTTGAAAGTCGGTTGCCGCTGGGATCACATCAATGCCTTGTGCATTAAATAAGTCTTTCGCTCGCGGCATGTGGCTTGCTGAGGTGACTAAGGCAGTTTTTTTATCGACTAAATAAATGGCAAGTCGTTTCGCTTCTTCTGCGGTATCCATAGCGAGGGAGTTTTGTTTAATTCTCGTTGCAGAAATACCTAACGCTTTTGCCGTTTCAAACATGAGCTGGCTATTGGTAGTATTGGCAAAACCGCCTCCTGATACATAGAGGGTGGCATTTGGGTAGTGGTGGGCAAGCTTAACACCTTCAAGTAATCGAGCAAGCGCGCAATCGCCTAACTGGTGGTTTGCTTGAAGGCGCGAGTTGGGCATTATAGAGCAGCCAAGTACCACAATATTATCGAGTTTAGGGTGCTTTGCTTGGTTAAATTGCCATGCAGGGTTATTGCTTGCAGCTATCAGTGACTGACCAATAAATGGCGTGCTTATCAGCATTAAAGTTAAAATACTAACAAAGCCAAAATAGAGTGCTTTGCGTTTATGTGCAATGGCTAAAAATACCATCACTAAAGTAAGCAGCCCCAGCAAAGGCAGGGGCATTAATAATGAGCCAATGATCTTTTTAATCTCAAACATGTATACCCAAGCCTCCTCAAGGTACAGAATTCAGCGTTTCACAGGTGCCTTAATATCAAGGCGTTACTTTGCAAAAATGGCAGCCCCTTTTAAGAAGTAACAACGATGAGAGTAAGCACCTGTGAAGCGCCCAAAGGGTTGGTTTAAAAGCGAATTATACTGCGTTATTGATTTTAACCATAGAACCACTATTGTTTGCAATCAATGCCTTGCCTAAATCGCTTTTAATTCCAACTGAAACTCGCACCTTGAGGTGGTTTGGGTATTAACATTATTGTCTGTAACAGATGCAGTTATGTTAGTTATTTTGCCTTGCTTTAGCGACCGTTATTTTGCTTACATGTATTTAAAAAGTGGCGATAAACTGGGTTATCTTTCATATTCTTTTTCATCGCTAAATACATAGGGCGAGTAAGGCCTAGTGCACCTAACGGAATAGACTTAATGAGCCCCTGGCTTTCATAAGGGGTGACTAGCCAGTCTGGTAATGCTGCAACGCCCATACCTGCACTCACTAATTGAAATATCAATAAGCCTTGGTCAACCGTTTTAAGCGTGCCATCAAAGCGTGCATTTTGAATAAAATGTTTAAAGATGTCTTGGCGCTCACGGGGAATAGGGTACGAAATAATTGTTTCGTTTTTTAAATCAAGGGCGGTGACATAGGCTTTTTTTGCCAACTCATGATCCGGTGCAACGATTAGTTTTAATTTAAAATCAAACAGGTGAGCATACTCAAGCTGATCGGGTTCACGAATATCAGAAGTCAGCACTAGATCTAATTCATCATTAATTAAATCTGGAATGGCGTCGTAACTAAAGCCGCGCTCGTAATCAATTTTAATATCAGGCCAAAAATTATTAAATTCTTTTATGGTTGGGAGCAACCAATGAAAGCAGGCATGACACTCAACGCTTAAACGTAAATTTGAGATTGGCTGGTTAAGGCTTTCTTTTAACCGACATTTTGTTGCCTCAACACGAGGTAATACTTCATTAGCAAGCTCCAGAAGTAGCATACCTTGCGGAGTAAAACGCACAGGCTGTGTTTTACGTTCGAACAGCTGGCAATCTAACTTATTCTCGAGATCTTTAATTTGATGCGATAAAGCCGATTGAGTTAAAAACAACTCACGGGCGGTATTGACCAAAGAGCCTGTTTCTTTAAGGGTCGCTATGGTTTTTAGGTGCTTTATATCAATCATCTTTAAAAAATCTCATGGAAAATGTGAGTCTAACTCAGATTACGAACATACTACGCCTTAGAATTTAATTTTTCAACGTCTAGACGTCTAAAACCTGAAGTTATTTTAACTGCTTTTTTACAATACGCCTTTTTATAAATAATTGACAGCGTTGTCATAAGGTTTTTTGTAGTTTAACTATGAAATTCCATGAATTTACCTCAAGTTGAAACTTGCAGTTTAAATCGTGATACATCTTGCGATTAGTAATTTGATATTTAATTAAAATTACTGAGAGTAGGGTTTAGTTGTTTGCTAAGATATTATTTTTTAAGGTGTTATTATCTTCTATTAGGTGTAACGTGATTTTTTAAAGGAATGCTTGTGATACGTACCGTACTTTTACTCTGTGCATGCTGGGTGTTGCCTGTTTGCGCTGGCACTATTTACAGCCAGTTTCCAACAGAGATTGACCCGCATGGTCACTATGTTTTTTATTCACATGGTTTTATCGTCGAAGGGACAAACCCTAAGCCTGTTCACAAAACCTTTGGTGTTTATGACTTTATTGCAGTAAAAGAAGCACTGACAGATGAGAGCTATCATTTAATTGCCTATCACAGGCCAAAAGGTACTGAGCCATTTACGTTTGCGAAAAAACTCGCTGCAGATGTTGAAGCATTGATCAGTGCCGGTGTTGCTGAGTCAAACATTAGTTTGATTGGTTTTTCACGGGGCGGGGCATTATCGATACTGGCAGTCAATGAACTTAAACGCACACATATCAACTTAATTATATTGGCAGGTTGCGCAGGCCTTATAAAAAATCACACATCAGTTAAGGCTTATGGCAAGGTGTATTCTATCTTTGAGCGCTCAGATCAGGTTGGCTCTTGCCAATTTTTAATCGATAGAAGTGACGTAACTAAGTTTGAAGAAATAAGCATTAATACAGGGCTCTCCCATGGCGCATTTTATAAACCAAAAGATGAGTGGCTGTTACCAATTAAGAAGTGGTTAAAGGATTAACTATGCCTTATTTACTGTTAGTTATTGTGATCAGTGTTTTGGGCGTGAGCGATGTAAGCCATGCTGAGCCGTTTACTTTGCCACGTACTAATACTGTGTTACTCAAAGATAAACATACCAAAAACGAATACCCCATTACGATTAAGTTGCCACGCAGCTACCAAAAGCAAAACCAGAAGCGCTACCCAGTTGTTTACCTGTTAGATGCAAACTACAGTTTGCCAATTACCTCTGGTGCTAGTCGCTTTATGATGAATTCGGGGACTATAGAAGAGGTAATTATCGTTGCAGTAGGATATCAAAAAGGTGTATCTGGACTTAATAGCCGTATTTATGACTATACGCCATTTGAAGATAAAAATTGGCAGCGTAAAACTGGCGGAGCAAGTCAGTATCTAAACTACCTAAAACATACTGTATTGCCTTATATTGAGGCCGACTTCAGAACAACCCAAAAAAGTACGTTAGTCGGTAACTCACTTGGCGGTTTATTTGCGGCTTATACCTTATTCACTGAGCCTTCGCTTTTTTCAAATTATATTATCGGCAGTCCTTCAGTGTGGTTTAAAGAAAACTCAATATTAGCTATGGCTGTAAAACCAGCTGCCAACACAACAAAAGTTTACATCGCAGTGGGAGAACTTGAAGAAAGCGAAGGCGAAAAAATGGTGTCGGGGGCAAGGCAATTAGCAGCTAAAATTACTAAACAAAGCGGCGCGCTGGTTACGACAAATTTATTTGTTATTCCTCAGGCACGCCATGCAACGGCATTCCCAACAACGATTACCCAAGCCTTAGACTGGATTTACCAGGTTAATGATAACTAAAGAGCGTGACACTTTTTATATTTTTTGCCGCTACCACAAGGGCACTCGTCGTTACGGCCAATTTTAATATCTGCAACTGGCGTTATATCACCATCTAGGTAACGCCATAGGCCATCTTCTTTAATAAAACGCGACTTCTCGTGTAACTCACAATACAAGCTTTGATAAAAGTAATTAGCTTTAAATTCTACAAAACCTTCTTGCTCGTTATGTTCAGTATCTAAAACACTTAGCTTGGTAAAACGGCAGCTATTAGCAAAATCTTTAATTTCGCGAACAGGGTTCGCGGCTTGCTGGCTTTGTGCATAAGTACTAAATACATATTTTGCATCTTTTAGCGCGTATGCACTAAAACGAGAACGCATAAGTTGCTCTGGGGTATCAGCTTGGCTTGCACCGGTATGAAAAGGCTGGCAGCAAAGCTCGTAAGTCGATTCGCTGCCACAAGGGCAAAGGGAGTGTGTGAGTGATGTCATAACAACTTACCTAAAACTATAAATTGTTATTTTAACAAGCCTATTGTGGCTGCGGTACTAAATTGTTTAATTGAGCGCTTTTTGTAAAACAATAAAATTTTGCAGATGCCTGCTCAAGGTTTAAGTTCATCGAATCAAGTTGATGATTGTTTACAATATCTGTCCATGTGATCACAGCAGCAAAATTACCGTTATGTAATGCTGAACTAAGAACGTATTCAAGATTAACTAAATGTTTTTGTCTGATCACAAGTAGTTTGCTGGTATCAATCGAACACGAATCTAGTAAAGCTTTACTAGGAACATGATCAGGAGCAATTAATAGTGTCCATGCATTTTGGCTATTGTAATGATGCAATACTTTTAATAGCTCAAAAGTTGCTGAAATTTCGTCTTCAATCTGAATTAAATTAACAGACGCTTTATCGTTATCTTGTTGGTAGCTTTTAACTGTTCTTAAGGTAATTGGCTGTAACATAACTTTCACTCACTGGTTGTTTATACAGTATGTGTATACAGTAGTTTATACAGTGTTTTTGCGCAAGTACTTTTTTGCTATTTTTTAACCAATGATTCAGTTTTATTTTAGTCAAAATAATTTAATTGTTATTAAACAGTGGTTTACGGTTTTATTTTGAAGGTTGGAAAAGGTGAAAAATTTACCACTAAAGATATACAGTATTTTATACAGTACTGTGTAAACTGCTAAATTTTGATTCTATACAGGTGTTTTGCATAAAAAAGCCGGCATAATACCGGCTCTTTATCTTTGCAATTTTGCTACTTATCTAAGTAGGTATTTAAGAACTCAAGGTATGCATTTGAGGCTTTTATGCGGTTTTCTTTTTTAGTAAAACCATGGCCTTCATCATCGAATAATACATATTCAACAGGCACACCATTTGCCTTTACAGCGGCAACAAGCTCATCGCTTTCAACTTGTAAAACGCGTGGGTCGTTAGCACCTTGGATCACCATTAATGGCTTGGTGATGTTTTTAGCATGAAATAGTGGCGAAATGGCACGGTGACGTTCACCGTCTGTCGCTGGGTCGCCCATTTCATCATACAGTGCCTTTTTAAAGCTTTCCCACCATGGTGGAATCGAGTTTAAGGTTCTAACCCAGTTTGTTACACCAAATATATTAATGCCTACTTTGAACTCTTCAGGTTCAAAGGCAAGTGCTGCGGCGGTCATAAAGCCACCATAGCTGCCCCCCATGATGCCAATTTTATCAGCATCAACCCAATCTAGGCTTTGTAAGTGTTTTTTACCGTAAACAATATCTTGTAAATCGTCAGTGCCGTGTTTTTTATCATCTAAATGGAAGAAGGTTTTACCATAGCCTGAGCTGCCACGGTTATTAACTGCAAAAATGGCATAACCATGATTGACTAGATGCTGCTGCATTGCACTATATCCTGTGCGACTTTGGCCGCCAGGACCGCCGTGTACCCAAACTAAAGCTGGTACTTTGTTGTTGCTGTTAGCTTGCTTAGGCTTATATAAAACCCCAGGGATCTCTAGACCATCAAAGCTTTTAAAGCGCACAATTGTGCTTTCAACCAAGTCATTTTGATCAATGGCATCACTTAATGTGTTGGTTAATTGTTTAGCTTTTGATTCACCGAGTTGCCAAACAAATAGGTTACTTGGTGAGGTATCTGAATTTAAATAAAACGCCATGGTCTTTTCATCAGCTGAAAAGTTCACACCACGTAAATTACCAGCTGGCAGCGATGGCATGGCAATACCTTTACCGGTGGTGGTATCAATTATCGACACTTTAGTGCTTGCGTCAGCATTAACACCGCTTACTTGATAACGGCCAGATTTAGAGAAGTAAATAAAGCTTACATCCCACTCATCTTTGAGGGCAGGGCTGTGCTCGCCGGTCGTTAAGTCATAGCGCCACACTTCTGCAAATTCACCTTTGGCATCGGTTGAGTAATATAATGATTTACTGTCTCTTGAGAAGGTTTCGGGGCCATATTTAGCGTCATCGTCATGACGGGTAATGAGCTCTGGTTTCAGTGTTTTCTTACGCGTATCGAGAATAAATACATCGCTGTCTTTGTTCGAATTGTTTTTCGATAAAGCAATAAAGCGGCCGTCAGGGCTTATCGCACCGACATCTAGCCCCATAGTATTTTGATAAACAGGCGTTACTTCATAGCTGTTAGCATCAACACGATATAGGTCCATAAACTTAGCATCACGCTGATTGCTGGTTATAAAAAAGTGTTTACCGTCTTCTGTGAAGCCTGCAAATCCTGCACGGGTTTCTTCACCTGGCGTAAGATCTTTAACTGTGCCATCTGTTTCGCGAACGTAGATGTGATAACGCTCGTTACCGCCTGAGTCTTTAGTAAATAGTACGCGCTCATCTTTAGGGAAATAAGCCACAGCATAAGTACTGTCTTCAAAGTCTGTTAAGCGGGTTTTTTTGGCGGTTTTTATATCTACTTCATAAAGGCTATAAATGCCGCTTTCGTCACTGCTAACGAGTATTTTGTCGCCTTTCGGTGAAAAGCTGCTGCCCATAATTGAGGTTGTATCAAAAAAGGTTTCAGCATCATACTGTTTAACAGTTTGGCTTTGTTGCACGCTTTCGGTGCTACTTGTTGATGGGGTTGATTGAGAACATCCTGCAAGCGCAAGGCTAAGCGCGCATGCAACGGCAGCTAGTTGAAAACTCGGTTTCATTGTAATTATTCCTTGTTAATTTTTCGTTATCAAGTGTTGCCTGTTCATAATCTAAACGCAAGTTTTACCACTTCGATATTTGTTACAAATCATGTAAATAAATAGGGACATGAGTGTGCTACTATTTTTTCATTATTAAAGGAATAAACATGATTGAAATTAACAACCTCAATAAGCGCTTTGCTTCAGCCCACGTTTTTGAAAACTACAGTAAGCTATTACAAAGTAAACGAGTTTGTTTACAGGCAGCGAATGGCAAAGGAAAAACAACATTACTGATGATGCTAGCTGGCCTTGAAAAGCCACAATCAGGGCAGGTTTTATATAATAATGAAGCATTAAAGTCGCCGCAAAACGATGTTTCAATTGCTAGCGACCGTATTGCTCTGCCGGGTTTTTTAACCGCGCGACAAGTTATTGAACTTAGTTGCAAGGCGTTAAAGAAAGATATGCCTGAGCAACTCATTACTGGATTTAACTTTACAGAGCACCTTAATACTCGTTTTAGTGCTTTGTCGAGTGGTAACCAAAAGAAATGCCAGCTTATCACTGCTTTTTTAAAGCAAGCTCCATTTTTGCTATTAGATGAACCGAGTGCAGCACTTGATCAAACAAGTATTCAATTTTTGCTGACCTTACTTGATGGCTACTTAGATGATAAACCTAATGGGCAAGTCATCATTACAAGCCACGAACCTGAGGTGTTTATACAGCATGGTTTTGAGTGTACAGCATTATGATTGAATCTCTTGCTAGCTACGTGTCATTCCTTTCTTATAGATACCTAGCATATACAACCACTCTCAAAAGCATGCTATCTCAGTTAAAGAGTTTTAGCTTGCTGTTCGCTCTGGTACTAGGCCCTGCATTTCTTGGTATGGTTTTACTTTTGTTTTTAGGTCTTGGGAAAATAGTCGATAGCCATGCAGAACCCGCTTACGGTGCAAAAATAGCTGTGGTTTATCTTTTACTTGAATCGGTGATGTTATGGGCCATGGCATCAGCCATTAAAAATTCGCAAAATAGGGCGTTTCAGCGAAGCCTTTATAAATCCTCTTGGCGAGTATGTGCTGACTGCAAGTTACTACTTTTAAGTAATGCTTGGCTCATTGCCAGTTTATTAATCGCAATAGATCTATCGTTAAAGCAATGGCTACAAGTACCTCATTTTATGCTGTTCATGTTGTTGCAGTGGCTATGTGGAGTATTTGTTCTTTATAGGCCGCGTGCACTTTTTTATAGTTTATTGCTCAGTTTTGTCTTGGTATTACTGCCCGTTAGTTTATCTCCGCTGCAATACTATCTGGGTTTTGTCGCTATTTTCGGCTGTTCGATTTTACTCCCACCTGTAAGAATAAGTCATAAATTAAAAGTACACTCGCTTGCTTTATTTTGGCTTAGCTACTTCATACAGCACAGCTGGAGCTTAATTTGGCGTGCGGCAATATTGGTTGCATGTTTGTTTGCTTTATTACAACTAATTGCAGTTCGCAATGACTTTAGTGACTTGCTACAGGCTGTGGCTTTTTCAGTATGCGTATTGCTAACAAGCTCGCTGCAATTCGATTGCTTGGATGTTTTTAAAAAATATCGGCTGTTCTTTCAAAGCAATAACCAAGATAAGCCGTTTTATATAAGCCAGTTTTTACCGAGCCATATATTTTTTTCTGTGGCTTTAATAGTCGTTATAAGCATGCTTGGCACTAACTTGATTTACATCCCTATAGGGGCAGTATGGTGTGTATTGCAGCAATATTTAGCGCAAAAAAAACCAGCGCAATTTGCGCTGGTTTGGTTTTTCATAACAATTGGAAGTGTTTTGCTAGCTTAAGCGGCGTCTGCTTTTTTATTGCTCTCGCCGCGGGCAACATTACCTGCAACTAAGTCTGCTGGGTCAAAGTCGTCAACGTTAATAACGTCAAGACGGGCTTTTTCAACTGCAGCTAGTTTGTCGGCTTCAGCTTGGCTTAAAATGCCTGCTTCTAGGCCCATTTGCGCTACTTTATCAAGTTGGAAGAAAGGCAGTTTTACGCCTTTTTCACGGCATACCTTGTCAAACAGAGGCTCAACTTCAAGAATGTCTTTAAGCGTTTGCTCTTGACGACCAACAAGGTTTAGTGGCTCGTTTTTAAGATAAATGTAGTTAGCTAAACGGTTACGAGTTTCGCTTGGTACTTGTAATAAGTGAGCAAGTTTGTGCTCAAGCTTATCCGTAGGCTTACGAACTGGACGACCGAATGGGAATAACATGATTTTTAGCATTGCACGTAGTGGTGCAGATGGCATGTTATTGATTAAGTCAGCGAGTGCACGTTGGCAGTGGTAAAGGTGATCTTGGCAGCTCCATTGAACAAGCGCAAAATCTTCTTTTTTACGGCCTTCGTCGTTGTAACGTTTAAGTGTTGCAGATACAAGGTATAAGTAGCTTAGTAAGTCACCTAAACGTGCAGAGATACGCTCTTTACGTTTTAATGAACCACCAAATACCGCCATGCTGATATCTGACATTAATGCTAATGATGCACTGAAACGTGACGCAACACGATAAAACTCAGCTGTTTCGTCTTTGTACGGTGTACTTGTGAAGCGAGCATTGGTTAATGCTAACCACTTAGTACGAACAAGGTTCGAAATAGTAAAGCCAACGTGACCCATTAACGCTTTATCGAATACTGCTAGCGCTTCTTCGCGGTCTTCAATTGCACATGCACCTAGCTCAGTTAACACGAATGGATGACAACGAATTGCACCTTGACCATAAATGATCATGTTACGCGTTAAGATGTTTGCACCTTCAACGGTAATTGCAATTGGCGCACCTTGGTAACCGCGACCTAAGTAGTTGTTTGGACCAAGCATGATGCCTTTACCACCATGAACATCCATGCCGTGAATAGTCGCTTCACGCATTTGCTCAGTTAAGTGGTATTTGATAATCGCAGAGACAACCGATGGTTTTTCACCAAGGTCAACAGCCCCTGTAGACATGCTAACTGCGGCATCAGAGCTATATGCGTAACCTGCAAGTTTTGCCATTGCTTCTTCAACGCCTTCCATTTGACCAATAGGTAAACGGAATTGACGGCGAATACGGCTGTAAGAGCCTGTTGCAAGCGCAATTGTTTTAATGCCACCTGTTGAGTTAGACGGCAATGTGATTGCACGACCAACAGATAAACATTCAACAAGCATACGCCAGCCTTGGCCGGCCATTTTCGGGCCACCAATGATGTAATCAAGTGGTACAAAGATGTCTTTACCACGAGTAGGACCATTTTGGAATGGAACGTTTAGCGGGAAGTGACGACGGCCAATTTCTACTCCCGGAGTATCTGTAGGGATCAGCGCACAGGTAATACCAGGTTCTTTGTCATCACCTAGTAAACCGTCGGGATCTTGTAGTTTAAATGCAAGACCAAGCACAGTCGCAACAGGAGCAAGAGTAATGTAACGCTTGTTCCATGTTAGGCTAATACCAACAACTTCTTCGCCGTTCCATTGACCTTTACAAACAACACCGTAATCAGGAATTGCACTTGCGTCAGAACCGGCTTCTGGTGATGTTAAAGCAAAACATGGGATCTCTTGACCACTTGCTAAGCGTGGTAAGTAATGATCTTTTTGCTCTTTAGTACCATAGTGCTGAAGTAATTCGCCCGGACCTAATGAGTTAGGTACACCTACGATAGAAGAAAGTAACGTTGATTTACTAGTTAGCTTTTGCAGTACACATGATTGTGCATAAGCAGAAAACTCTAAACCGCCAAATTCTTTTTTGATGATCATGGCAAAGAATTTATTATCTTTTAGATATTGCCAAACATCTTGCGGTAAATCAGTTAGTTCGTGAGTTGCGTGCCAGTCATCTAGCATGCTACACACTTCTTCAACTGGACCATCAATAAACGCTTGCTCTTCGATAGTCAGTTTAGGTGCTGGGTATTGGTGTAATTTGTTCCAGTCAGGACGACCACAAAATAGATCCGCTTCCCACCACGTAGTACCGGCATCGATTGCTGATTTTTCAGTATCCGACATCGTCGGGGTTACTTTTTTGAAAGCAGCGAAGATAGGTTTAATGATGTATTGTTGACGAACGCCAGTCACAGAAAGTGGCACAGCGATAAGTAAGAATAGTAGCCAACTAATTGCGCCAAACGCGCCAGCAAATGTGCCAACAAGTAAAGTCGCAACGGCAATACCTAAGCAGGTATTCCAGCTTGCTCTGTGGTAACTCGCAATACTAAGCAGCACGAGTAAACCAAGTAAAAATATGAGAGTCATTGATTATTCCTTAATAGAGGTCAGACCACCTCTTTTAGAGTAGCGCTAGAAAAGCGAATTATCAAGAGGGGAACAAGGATTAAAACGGCTTGTTGGGTGAGTTTTATTATTTTAAAAATGGCTATCAGTGCAAAAACATTTACAGCAGATGAAGAATTGTTGAGTAATTACTTATAATCAGCACCGTGACGGCAGCGATTAGTTGTGAATTGCTCAGATAGTTCTGAAAATCTCAGCATAGCAGTTGCCATCCTTTGCGGTATGTTTAACAATGAGCTCAGGCAGGGATCAGCCCATCATGCCTTCCTTCGATTAGTTTTATAGGTTAAGAGTTCTATGTGTGAGTTGCTTGGCATGTCGGCCAATGTACCAACGGATATTTGTTTCAGTTTTTCAGGATTATTAGAACGCGGTGGTAATACTGGCCCGCATAAAGATGGCTGGGGCATCACTTTTTATGAAGGTAAAGGCTGTCGTACATTTAAAGATCCAGAGCCAAGTTGCCAATCAGAAATTGCCAAACTCGTAAAAGCTTACCCAATAAAAAGTATTTCGGTAATAAGCCATATTCGCCAAGGTAATCGTGGTCGAGTGTGCCTTGAAAATACCCACCCATTTACTCGCGAGTTATGGGGACGCGAAATTACGTATGCTCACAACGGGCAATTATCAAATTATCATGATTTAAAACCAGATTACTATCGACCTGTTGGCAATACCGACAGTGAGCTGGCGTTTTGCTGGCTGCTCGATAAAATTCGCGAAAAATACCCAAAGCGTCCATCAAATATGGCGTCTGTATTTCGCTATGCTGCCAAGCTTGCTCACACATTGCGTGAAAAAGGCGTATTTAATATGCTACTTACCGATGGTGTTTTCGTTTTAGCTTATTGCACCAATAATCTACATTGGATCACACGCCGTGCGCCGTTTGGCAAAGCGACATTAATTGATGCTGATATGGTGGTTGATTTTCAAAAAGAAACCACACCGAACGACGTGGTTACTGTGATTGCAACAAGGCCACTCACCAATGATGAACGCTGGCAGAAAATGGAGCCAGGTGAGTTTGCACTTTTTAAAATGGGCGAAAAGATTTAAATAAAAGGTGAAGCGCTACTCAGGCGCTTCATTACTCACTTCATTATTTGTTACGGCGACTGGCGTGGTCACGGTAAATGAATTAAGTTGCACTTCAAATTGCTCTACGCCTTTTTCACCTTTCCACATACGAACTAGCATGTAGTCCATTTCTGGGGCAAACCAAGCGAGTGCTTGACGCTTGTCGTTATCATATAAACGTTTTACTTTAATCGCTTCTACATTGCCGATGGGCAATGAAATCATTTCTGTGCCGACAACTTCAAAGTTGTAGTTACGTAAATTGCCTTTTTTATCAACCAGTGGGTAAGATAATTGCGTTTTACCTTGTTTTAGCTCTTCGCGAACTTGCACTTGATAAGACAGTGAATCTTGAAATTCATCTGACCAATCAATTTTAAGAGGATATTTACTTTGGCTGCTTTGAACTTGTTTTTGCGTCGCATCAAATTTCAAGCTGTATTCTTTATCAGGCCCTGTGCCTGAGCGCTCCATGGTGTAACTCATTGGAGAAATTTTCTGATCGTGATAAGTAAACATGGATGTTTCTTTTCGTGAGTCCGAAAAAATCATCCATTCTATTTCACTGTGATAGGTGATCACGTAGTTACCGTCAGCGGCTTTTTTCAGCTCGCGTACTGCTTTACCATGGGTTTCGCCTTTACGAAGTACATCGTATTTGGCTTGGTATTGAGTGAGGTCGCCAGCTAAAACACTGGTAGGAAGTAATAAAGTGCCCACACAAGCGAGTAGGGCACTTAGATTTTTATTCTGGGTAGTGCGCGCCGTGTGCAGGAAGTTTCTTTTCGTCAAAAACTGCATAATCTGCTTCCATCTTGAGTCGTTGTTCACTGAACCACTTGACCACCAATGGATAGATTATATGTTCTTGCTGATGAACACGTTGTGCGAGTGTCTCTGCGGTATCGTTTTCGAGTACCGGCACTTTGGCTTGAAGAACAACGGGGCCGCCGTCTAGCTCTTCTGTGACAAAGTGAACACTAACACCATGAACGTCATCTTTTGCATCTATCGCTCGTTGGTGGGTATTCAGCCCTTGGTACTTAGGCAACAAAGAAGGGTGAATGTTCAACATTTTTCCCTTAAATTTTTGCACTAAGCTAGGTGTAAGAATACGCATAAAACCAGCTAATACAACTAGATTTGGTTCAAAATTGTCAATAATGTCCATTAACTCAGCATCATAGGCCTCGCGCGAGTCAAAATCTTTATGGCTAAGTACACGTGTTTGTATACCTGCATTTTTTGCTCGCTCAAGGCCATAGGCGTCGGCTTTATTACTAATTACAGCGGCGATTTCGGCCTTAATCTCACCACGCGCACACGCGTCGATGATGGCTTGAAGGTTTGAACCGCTACCAGAAATTAATACAACAAGACGACAAGGGGTCATTAGTCACGACCACCTAAAATTTCTACTTGCTCTTCGCCTGCTTTCGCATCTTGGATCTCACCGATATGCCATGCATTTTCGCCAAGATCTTTAAGGATTGTTAAGCTTTGCTCAAGTTTGTCAGCTGGAACAACTAAAACCATGCCTACACCACAGTTGAATGTACGGTACATTTCGTGTGTTGTGATGTTGCCGTTTTCTTGTAACCAGTTGAAAACAACAGGCCATTCCCAGCTATCACCTTTGATTACTGCTTTTGCAGATTCAGGAAGTACGCGCGGGATGTTTTCCCAGAAACCACCACCCGTGATGTGAGATAACGCGTGAACGTCAACCTGCTTGAATAGCTCAAGTAGTTGTTTAACGTAGATACGAGTTGGCTCTAAAAGGTGATCGCCTAGTGTTTTGCCTTCAAGCTCTGCGCTTGTGTCTGCGCCAGATACTTCAAGAACTTTACGAATTAATGAGAAGCCGTTTGAGTGAGGACCACTTGATGCAAGGGCGATTAATTGGTCGCCTGCAGCAACTTTAGTACCGTCGATAATTTTTGATTTTTCTACAACACCAGTACAGAAACCAGCCATGTCGTAGTCTTCGCCGTCGTACATACCTGGCATTTCAGCAGTTTCACCACCGATTAAAGCGCAGCCAGAAAGCTCACAGCCTTTACCAATACCTGTTACAACATCAGCCGCAGTATCTACGTCTAATTTACCAGTTGCATAGTAATCAAGGAAAAATAGTGGCTCTGCACCTTGTACAATAAGGTCGTTTACACACATAGCAACAAGGTCGATACCCACTGTGTCGTGCTTTTTAAGATCGATTGCTAAACGTAGTTTTGTACCAACACCGTCTGTGCCAGCAACCAGTACAGGCTCTTTATAGCCAGTTGGTAGTTCGCAAAGTGCGCCAAAACCACCGATACCGCCCATTACTTCAGGACGTCTGGTTTTTTTAACTACGCCTTTAATACGCTCAACAAGTGCATTACCGGCATCGATATCTACGCCCGCGTCTTTATAGCTAAGAGACTGTTTTTGTTCGCTCACAGGTTTTCCTCAAAAAAGTTGCATGTGGGTTGCTTAGAAACGCGCGTATTTTACAACAATTGCACTGGCGCGGCTAGTTGAAAAATCACTTTAACCGACTTGACAAGGACAGTTGTCCGGTTTTTTGTTTTCAAGTTCCAAGGCAAAAGTATCAGGCAAATGAACTTTTAACCTTGAAACTCGAAACTTCTCACTATTTGTTAAGCTTTCGCGGTTAAAATAGCGCGAAGAGGGGCAGGGTAACCTTCAATGGTTTTGCTGGTGTCATTTGGGTCTAAAAAGTCGACTAATGATTCGTTTTCCATCCACTGGGTTTTACGTTGTTCTTCAAGCGTTGTGATTGCGCAGTCTTTAACTTGTACATCTTTAAAGCCAACGCGCTCCATCCATAGTTTTAATGCCGCGGTGCTTGGGATAAACCATACATTTCGCATTTTCGCATAGCGGTCAGTTGGCACTAAAACTGTGTGCTCATCACCTTCAACAACCAGTGTTTCAAGGACTAACTCACCCCCTGGGCGAAGCTGTGCTTTTAATTGCGCTAAAAAGTCGATAGGCGAACGACGATGATATAAAACACCCATTGAAAATACCGTATCGAATGCTTTTAGCTCTGGCAGAGCTTCAACACCTAACGGCAATAAATGCACGTTTTCATCTTGGTGATAATGCTTTATCGCTTGGAATTGGCATAAGAACAAATCGGATGGATCAATGCCCACTACAAAATTAGCGCCTTCACCGCGCATGCGCCACAAGTGATAACCTGAGCCACAGCCAATATCAAGCACAGTGCGGCCTTTTAACGGTTCGATATGAGGCAGTAAACGATCCCATTTCCAATCACTGCGCCACTCAGTATCAATTTCGATACCGTGTAAGCTAAATGGCCCTTTACGCCATGGCATCATGCGCTTTAATAAATGCGTTAACTGTTTTTGCTGACCTTCAGATAGCTCATCACCGGTGCCAATTTGTACTTTATCCTGAAGATTCACATGGTTTGTGCTTACCTCAGGTAAGTTTTTCAGCACTTTTTGCCATTTAGGTAAATCACCGTGGCTGGCTTCTAGTTCCCAGTGCTTTAATTGACCTGGCAAAGTTTCGAGCCAGTGGCTAAGCGGGCTTTGTGCAATCGCAGCGTAAAATTGGTTAAACCATTGAGACATGAAATACTCTTTATATCGTTGTGATGATTACTTGATTGCAATCATCGAGCAGAAGTTAAAACATTGATACCACACTTGCGTTTGGCTAAAACCAATTTCACTTAATCGGTTTAAGTGGGTAGATAAATGATCAGGGCGCATGACATTTTCGATAGCCGTACGCTTTTGGCTGATCTCAAGCTCTGAATAGCCGTTATGACGTTTAAAATCATGGTGTAAATCAATGAGCAAATTATCGCATTGCTCATTTTCACCTCTAATTTTTTCGCTCAGCAGCAAAACACCGCCTGGTTTTAAATTTGCGTAAATCTTTTCAAGCACCGCTTGGCGCTTTTCAGGTGGAATAAACTGTAGTGTAAAGTTCATTGCGACCACAGAGGCATTCTCTATAGCTAAATCGTTGATATCACCTAGCGTAACTGTGACCGGCACGTCAGAGCGAAAACCTTGTAAATGTAATTTACAGCGCTCAACCATCGCTTCTGAATTATCAACAGCAATGATATTACAGTTATCAGTGCGAATATTGCGGCGCATACTTAAAGTTACAGCACCAAGAGAACAGCCTAAGTCGTATAGGTTTGAATTGCTTTGCGCGTACTCGCCAGCCAGCTTACCCATGGTGCTAACAATAGTTGCATAACCAGGCACCGAGCGCTGGATCATATCAGGGAAAACTTCTACTACATGTTGGTCAAAGCTAAAGTCTTTAACCGCTTGCTCAGTGGCATAAATACTGTCTTTTTGCGTCACGTGAACAGTCTCTTTAAAAAATAATACCGCTATTTTAGCATTTTTAACTGGATAGTCAGTGATAAATTCAGTAGCTTGGCTAGAATTATCAATAACAAGTACAAAAAAGAGAAGTTTAATGACAAAAAGCAAAGTGATCAGTACAGAAGATATCTTATCAACTCTGTGTCATTCAGTGACTGGAGTTCTGTCTTCAGCAAGCGGTAACGGTATTAGTTATTCTGCCATGGTTCAAAAAATCACCCGCACCTGTATGCGCCCAGATATTGGCTGTTTTGTATTGTTCGATGGTGGCTTTACCGGTCTTGTGGTAACAAACTTCACAGCGCAAGCAGCCATGGAAATTTACCATGACTATATGCGTAACATGGGTATGCCTGAGGACGAAATTGCACAAAGCCATTTATCAGATGATGTTGCAAACGTACTCGGCGAGCTGATGAACCAAATCGTTGGTGACTTTACGTCAAAAGTACGCGACCAGCTGCATACTTCTATCACGCAAAACCAACCTAAGATGATGGCGATTAACAAGCAGGTGCAAATCTCTGTTGATACCACCATGGATAGACCACAAGCACGCCGTGTGACATTCACTACAGCGAAGCAAAATATCTTCTATCTAGAGCTTGCAATGGATAAAACTGAATTTATCAAACTACATGATTTTGATATTTCAGAAGCCGTTGACCCTGATGACATCATCGAAAACGAAGCTAAACAAAAAGCTGAAAAGCAAAAAGCATCATCACAAGCAGACGATGCAGATGATGATTTTATGGCAGAACTTGGTTTGTAACCCAACGACTTGAGTTGTCAGCCATCAGCTTTCAGCTGTCAGATAAAATAGAGGCGCGGGTCAGACCGCGCTTTTTTGTGCTTTAGAGCAATTGATAACATCTTTGTCAGGGATCCCAATTAACATAATAGTCTCATCGTCTATTTTTTTGATTTTCGATTTAACTGTCACTGATGGCCCTCGAGTGAAGCTTTTAACAGACTCTGGTGAAAATAAATTTAGATCGTCTTTGATTAAATTTGTTTTATGGGTTTTAGAATTAAAGCTGATCATGATATCACCCTCGAAATCCATTTTTTCTGAGGATTCAACAGAGATAACAGAGACCAAATCAGGGTTTTGTTTAAAATAAAATTTAAAAAAGCTTTTTGAATATGAGTTTAAATCTTTAATTGAAGTAGTTATGTGGCTATCAACTTCTAGTATTGCATCGTTTGGTAATACTGATTTCATTTTGCAAGACCATTCACCATTTAAAAAACTATAATCTTCAAATGCGTTTGCAGTTGTACACTTAGAAATTAATAAAAGTATTATCAATACTCTATATAACATTCCATTTTTTCCTTTTAGAAAATACTCTATGCTTGTTCACTTCATCTAAATACCTTACAGCTTATAGCTTTGAACTTAAAGCTCGTTTAAAGCTTACATTCATCCAATTTATGCTTTACTCATAAAGCCTTAAATGGATTTGATGATTGCATGAATTACTTAAAAAACTTCATAACTAAATTTGTTTTCATGATGCAGAAGCGGCCGGGGTTGATGGCGGTGTTGGCTTTTTGCAGTGGTGTAGCAAGCTATGTCTTTGTTGAGAGAAAAGAGTCGTTTTCGCAGCTTATCTCTATTTTATTATTAGTCACTTGGTTGTGGTTGTTAATAGATAACTGGCTAAGAGATAAAGTAGAGGAGCGTTTTGGTGTGGCAGTGTCGCCCAACGTGATGCGCTTTGCGCTGCAAGTTGTGCAGCAAGAAAGTTTGTTTTTTGCTTTACCATTTTTCTTAGCGGTTACTACTTGGGACCATGGCCAGGCCGCGTTTACCGCTTTAATTATACTTTGTGCGTTCGTTTCTGTTGTTGATCCTCTCTATTATAAAAAGCTTGCAAGGCACAGTATCTGGTTTAGTGTGTTTCATAGCTTTTCTTTGTTTGTCGTGCTGTCGGTTACCTTGCCTATTTTATTAAAGTTAACGACCAGCCAAAGTTTTGAAATTGCACTAATAACAGCTGTTATTTTAACGGTCCCCAGTCTTGGCAATTTGATGCCCAATGCTAAATGGTGGCGTTTCCCGTTGTTGGTGTTATTGCTTTGTTCATTAGGTGCCGGGCTTTGGCAATTACGTAGTTTTGTGCCACCTGCAGCACTGCGTTTAACCGATATGAGTATGTCATATCAGTTAGATGCACAAGCTCGTAAACCGCTTTCGCCAATAACAGAACTCACTGAGCAGAGCTTACATGAAAACGGTCTATATAGTTTTAGTGCGGTAAAAGCCCCGCGAGGTTTAAATGAAAAAATCTTCCACGTTTGGGTGCATAATCGAAAAGAAGTTGACCGTATAGCCTTGGATATTTCTGGTGGTCGTAAAGAGGGCTATCGAGCGTGGAGCCATAAAACGAATTTCCCTGCAAATGCAGCAGGGAAATGGGTCGTTAAAGTGGTTACCGAGTCTGGGCAGCTGATAGGGCAAAGAAGGTTTGAGGTTTCGGAAGTTTAGCTGTCAGCTTTCAGCCGTCAGTTTTTAGCTGATCGAGATGGGGGATAGTTATTAGTGTTTTTGAACAACAAGAGCTTAACATTCATTCCCCAGGTTTTATGTTTTTGGTAGCTGATAGCTTTAGTACGGATTTTTCCCTTCACCTACCAGAACACTGAATATTCTTAAATCCAGTTCTAGTTGATGGTATTGCGGCTCCATGTGGCAGCAAAGTTGATAGAAGGCTTTGTTGTGGTCTTTTTCTTTAAAATGAGCCAGCTCGTGTACGACGAGTGCTTTGAGAAGTGGTTCAGGTGCGCGAAGCAGGTCGCTATTAATGGTAAGGTCGTGTTTTCGGGTTTTACCTTGCATACGAAAAGTATGGGTGCCTAAGGCATTTGTGACCATATCGCCTTGTTTTTTGAATGCAGCACGGCCAAAAGGCAGGGCATTTTTAAGGTAGCGCTTTTTCAGCTCAGTGGCGTAATTGTATAAAGCTTTATCGCTGGTAATGCTATGCGCATCAGGGTATTTGCCTTTAAGGTATTTTGCGGCTCTGTCACCATTAAATAGCTGTAACACTTGCTCAATGATATGGGGCGGGTAACCTTGAAAATAACGGCTGTAATCTTTCATATTTTCTCTGATAAATCGGGCGCTAAAATAAACTGCTTTGGCTTGCTTCGCGTTCACCCATAAAAGGCGCAAGCACGGGGTGATTGTAACCTAAATCTTGGCAAAACTGTCTTGCTAAAAGTGGTGACTGGCGATTATCTGCGGTATGAAAAAACAAATAGGGTGATTTTCCTTCATCAAGCCATTGCTTTACTTTTTTCAGCCATGGCTGGTAATACGACTTGTATTCATGTTCAAGACTGGCAATCACAAAGCGCAGCATAGGCTGATTTCCTGTTGCAATGGCATGCACAGGTAAATAAGGCTTTTTCTTTTGCGCATCAATGAGTGCATCGGTGTCGGCGGGAACAGCAAACAAAGAGCGGGTATCCATACTGATGCGGTCTATATTATTTTCAATTAACAGCTGATTTAAACGAATCTCAGCATCATCCTTATTAAAAAAGCCGGGGTGACGTACTTCTACACCGTAACTAAGTTGTTTGGGGAGTTGTGCAATAAAATTTGCAAGCAGGGGTAGGGCATCTGGTCCAAAGGCGCGGGGTAGCTGTAACATAATTTGCCCCGTTTTAGCAAAAATTGGCTCAAATAAGTTTAGCCACGCATTAAGCTCACTAGTTATATTCGTCAGCTGTAATTCGTGACTAAAACGCCGATGAAACTTAAAAGTAAATTTAAAGTCTTCGGGTACCGCATCATGCCAGCGTAATAATGACTCGTGACTTGGATCAGCATAAAAACTGGTGTTGCCTTCGACTGAGTTAAAGCATTGCGCATACTCACTGAGCATGTCGGCGCTTTTACAGTGACTAGAGAGCAAATTTCCTTTCCATGCGGTGCTAGACCACTGCGGACAACCTAAATACAGCATTAAATCAACCAATAAATTTAAACTTTAGCTAGTGTATCAAAAGAAATGTTTGCTCAGAAGTCGAGGTATATATTTAGCCCCCGACAGGCACTGCTGGCACTCGCATTTTGCGATGGTTTGGGTATAATGCTCTGCCTTAAATGATTACTTTGTATAGTGGCTTTTGCTCTCAAAATAGCGAACTCTTAAGAGCAGGCGGCTATAAGTCTTTAACTGACAGGAATACTATGCGCTCTATATATTGCGGACAGCTAAATAAATCTCACGTAGATCAAGAAGTTGAACTATGTGGTTGGATCAACAAACGCCGTGACCTTGGTGGCCTTATCTTCGTCGATTTACGTGACAGAGAAGGTTTAGTACAAGTTGTTTTTGATCCTGAAGTAGAAGGATTAATGGATACTGCGAATAAACTACGTCAAGAGTTTTGTGTGCAGTTAAAAGGTGTTGTTCGCGCACGCCCTGATAGCCAAGTAAATAAAGACATGGCAACAGGTGAAGTTGAAATTTTAGGCACAAGCTTAACTATCATCAACCGTTCAGAGCCATTACCACTTGACTTTAATCAGCAAAACTCTGAAGAGCGCCGCTTAAAATACCGTTACCTTGATTTACGTCGTCTTGAAATGAGCGACCGTATCAAACTTCGTGCAAAAGCGAGTAGCTTTGTGCGTCGTTTCTTAGATGACAATGGTTTCTTAGATATCGAAACACCGGTACTAACAAAAGCAACACCTGAAGGTGCGCGTGACTACTTAGTACCTAGCCGTGTTCACAAGGGTAGCTTCTACGCTTTACCTCAGTCACCACAGTTATTTAAACAATTATTAATGATGTCGGGCTTTGACCGTTACTATCAAATTGTTAAATGTTTCCGTGACGAAGACTTACGTGCTGACCGTCAGCCAGAATTCACACAAATCGATTTAGAGACGTCATTCATGAGCTCAGATGAAGTGCGTGCAATGACTGAGAAAATGATCCGCGAAATGTGGCAATCATTATTAGACGTTGACTTAGGCGACTTCCCAGTAATGCCATACAGCGAAGCAATGAGTTTATATGGTTCTGATAAACCAGACCTACGTAACCCAATGCAACTTGTAGACGTTGCTGATTTAGTGAAAGACGTTGAGTTTAAAGTATTCTCTGGTCCTGCTAATGACGAAAAAGGCCGTGTTGCTGTATTAACTGTACCAGGCGGTGCTGAGCTTTCTCGTAAACAAATCGACGATTACACTAAATTCATTGGTATCTATGGCGCGAAGGGCCTAGCATGGATGAAAGTGAACGACCGTGCTGCGGGCGTTGAAGGTGTACAATCACCAATCGCTAAGTTCTTAAACGAAGAGGTGATCAACCAATTACTTGAGCGTACTAACGCACAATCTGGCGACATCATTTTATTTGGTGCTGACAAGCGCAACGTTGTAAACGAAGCAATGGGTGCGCTACGTCTTAAGATTGGTGTTGATTTAGGCATTACTGATCTTGATAGCTGGAAACCATTATGGGTTGTTGACTTCCCTATGTTCGAAGAAGACGACGAAGGTACATTGCATGCGGTTCACCACCCATTCACTGCACCGAAAGGTATTTCTCCTCAAGAGCTTGAAGCAAACCCAGCTGGTGCACTATCAGATGCATACGACATGGTATTAAACGGCTACGAAGTTGGTGGTGGTTCGGTGCGTATTCACAATGCAGAAATGCAAGAAACAGCATTCAGAATTTTAGGTATCGAAGCGCAAGAGCAACAAGACAAGTTTGGTTTCTTACTTGACGCACTTAAATACGGTACGCCACCGCATGCAGGTCTTGCGTTTGGTCTTGACCGCTTAGTTATGTTGTTATGCGGTACTGATAACATTCGTGACGTTATTGCTTTCCCTAAAACAACTCAAGCATCATGTTTATTAACAGATGCACCAAGCAAAGCAAATGCAGATGCATTAACTGAGCTTGCAATTGATGTTATAGCGAAAGACGCTGAATAATTCATAATAACCTGAATTATAAGACTTAATGAATAATAACCCTAAGGTGTATGCCTTAGGGTTTTTTTGTGTTTAAATAAATATTTAGTATGTTCTTCAAGGAAAGAGTATGAATATCAATGCAACTTTAATCGGCCAAATAATTGTTATTTTAATCCCTGTGTTTGCCGCTATCAGCTATTACTTAGGTAAGCGCAAAACCTCAACACCAATCGTGGTGGCCGTTATTGGTGGGTTACTAGCGCTAATTCCATTGTTTGGTCTTATTTTTATTGCAGTACTTGCGCTTAAACAAGATATTGAGACCACCGCGTGATCGCAAGCCATTCGCTTTATTTTGAACACACCTTTGAAGCAAACCTTGCAGGGCAAACATTTTCGCATTGCGAATTTGAGCAATGTGAATTTATCGACTGTGACTTTAGCAATAGTCAGTTTGAAAACTGTCGGTTCATAGAGTGCGAGTTTAAAAACTGTAATTTAGCTGCCCTTGGACTTAGATACACCTCGCTTGAAGAAGTAAGCTTTAAACAGTGTAAATTAACCAGCGTGCGCTTTACTGATGTTGATTGGCCGCTACTCGCCAACCGTGCTCCAGTGAGTTTTGTTGGTTGTGAACTTAGCCACAGCAGCTTTTTTGAACTTAGTTTAAAAGCTTTAAAAATGCGTAGCTGTTTTGCCAAAGATGTTGATTTTAGACATGCAGATTTATCTTCAGCTGATTTTACTGATACGGACTTTCGTGACAGCTTGTTCCAACAAACCAACCTCAGTAAGGCTAACTTTATTGGCGCTAGCCACTTTGCTATTGATATAACTGCTAACAATATCAGTAAGGCCAAATTTGAACGTTATGCTGCTTTGGATTTATTAGCAGGGCTCGATATAGAGCTGGTGGATTAAATATTATTGCTACTTAAGAAAAGTTATGGATTTAAGTCCCATCACCTTAGAAGGTCAATTTGTTAAATTAGTGCCGTTAACGCTTGAGCACCGTGATGCTTTAGTTAGCGCCGCTTCAGATGGAAAGCTTTGGGAGCTTTGGTTTACCTCAGTGCCCAATGAAGAACGCGTTGACGATTATTTAAGTATGGCGTTTGAACAACAGTCACTTGGTCGCGCAATACCATTTGCTGTTATCGATAAACACACCGATGAGGTGATAGGCTCAACTCGCTTTTGTAATATCGACAATAAAAACCGCCGTTTAGAAATTGGCTATACCTGGTATGCCAAGCGTTTTCAGCGTACTGGGGTTAATACTGATTGTAAAAAACTGCTGCTGAGTTATGCATTTGAAACACTTAATGTGATTGCCGTTGAGTTTCGTACTCATTGGCATAACCAGGCTTCGCGCAATGCCATTGCTCGCTTAGGAGCGAAACAAGATGGGGTGCTTCGAAATCACCAAATAATGGCCGATGGATGCGTACGCGACACCGTGGTGTTTTCAATTATTGATGGTGAATGGCCTATGGTTAAACGTAGCTTAGAATTCAAATTAGAGCAGTTATAGTATGTTAAATATTAAAAAGGCGGCGCTAATGCTCGCGTTAACCCTTAGCGGGCAAACAGCCTTTGCAAATCAAACTGAGACACTGTTTGATACTGAGCGGGCACGCCATATTCCAGTGACCATTACAGCAGCCGATAGCAAATGCACGATAAATAAAAAATGCCCAGTGGCGTTTATTGGGGCAGGCTATGGTATGGCACATACAGACTATCAATTTGCCCAGCAGGCCTTTCATCAGCATGGTTATTTAACGGTTGAAGTTGCTCATGAGTTAAAAGGTGATCCGAGTTTAAACCCGGAGCCACCCTACATGACCACCCGTATGGAAAACTGGCACCGTGGTGTACAAACCCTTGAGTTTTTAGCCGTAGAACTTGCAAAGCGTTATCCTGCGTATGACTTTAATCAGCTCACTTTATTTGGGCACTCAAATGGGGGAGATATTGCAGCATTATATGCCGCTATTTATCCCGCTAAGGTTTCTAAGCTGATCACCCTTGATCATCGTCGTATGCTGATCCCGCGAAACAAAAATATTGCTGTACTGACACTACGCGGTAGCGATTACCCAGCAGATGGCAACGTATTGCTAACGCCGCAAGAGCTCGCTGCATACCCAGTGACGCAAATTAAGCTTAAAGATTTGCGCCATAACGATATGTATGATGGTGGCCAAAAAGCGCTTGTAACGCGTATGAGTAAAGAACTTAACGCGTTTTTATCCCGACATTGATGCTCAGTTAAAACTGAGCATCAATGTCGCTGCGAAAATTAAAATAGCCCATCTCGACAAGGTTGTTATACACACCCTCAATATTCAGTGGTAGCCATTGCTGGTACATTTTTAAATGGCTGTATTTAGGCAAGCTTATTTCTTTTTGTAAGGTCGCAAGGTTTTTACCTTTTAACATGCCATCGCGCACAGCGGTGTGTAAGTCTTGAATATAGTGTAAATAAGAGACAACATCATCGCGGTTGCCAGTATCTGCATGGCCACCTATAAATGCAGCAAACGCAGGTTCATTTAGCACTGCTTTGGTTGAATGCAGCATGCCGTTAATATCGTAACCAATCAGGTTTTTATATGGCATGCGGCCAAGCACAATCCAATCAACAACATAAAGTACATTGGCAGGCATAAAACGCATACTGACATTGCCGCGGCCATTATTGGGCCCATAATATTTCAGCTGCACGTAACTATCACCTAAATTGACTTTGAGTGTATCGGTAAATGTAAGATCAGGTAGGGCAGTAGGCACTTTATTTAATTTAAAGTCCTCAGCTGCAAACTGGTGAGCAACGACCGTGGTGGTGTTATCGATTAGTTCATTACCGCCCATCGCATGGTCAACATGGCTATGACTGTACAGCATGTACTTGATTTCGGCGTTAAAGGTTTTCTTGATATAGCTTTTTAAGTATTTTGCGGCATCGCTATTAATAGGATCAGTCACCAAGGCGAGGTTATCAACAATCATAAAAGCGCTGTGGTAATGGCCAGCATTAAATCGATATACGTTGTCTTTAATGTTTTCGACTTTATAGTTTGCTTGTTCTGCACAGATGGCCTGATTGGTAACGAGTATCAGCGCACTGAAAAGTAAGATTTGCAGACTTTTGAACATTAGCGATCCTTTAGCGTTGAAATGTGTCTAATTAACCATATCAAAGTTTAGCTAATAGTACATATTATACTACTTAAAGGCTTAGTTGATCTGTATCAAAGTTAAGGAGCTAAGCAAGGTAGGGCGGACATAAGTCCTTATGTTTTTGCCTGTGTTTCTCTATCCTCGCGAAGCGCTATAATGAAGAAATGCTATGCTTAGCACAGACTTCTAGAACCTTATTCACTGGAAAAGACAAATGCAACATTTACCTACCGTTGATTATAAAGCGAGCGATGCGGCCGCTCAATTTGTTGAGTCACTAAGAAACACAGGTTTCGGTGTATTAAAAAATCACCCAATTCCTCAGTCATTAGTTGAGTCTATTTACAAAAATTGGCAAGAATTCTTTAATTCTGAGCAAAAGCACGAGTTTTTATTTTCAAAAGAAACACAAGATGGTTACTTCCCACCATCAGTGTCAGAAGTTGCAAAAGGCTTTACCGTTAAAGATATTAAAGAGTACTACCACGTTTATCCAAAAGGCCGTGTTCCAGCACAGCTAGAAGAAGAAATCCGTGAGTACTACCGTTTAGCAAATGAGTTTGCAGCAACATTATTAAGCTGGGTTCAAGCTGAGGCACCAGAAGAGGTGCGTGCTAAGTTCTCTATCGACCTTAAAGATATGATTGCTAACTCTGAGCAAACACTCCTGCGTATTCTTCATTACCCACCAATGACAGGTGATGAAGAGCCAGGTGCAATCCGTGCAGCAGCGCATGGCGACATCAACTTATTAACTGTATTACCTGCGGCAAATGAGCCAGGTTTACAAGTACAAAAAACAGATGGCGGTTGGTTAGACGTACCATGTGATTTTGGTAACCTGATCATCAATATTGGTGACATGCTACAAGAAGCGTCAGGTGGTTACTTCCCATCAACGATTCACCGTGTGATCAACCCAACGGGTAAAGCGTCAACGAAATCACGTATTTCGTTACCATTATTCTTACACCCGCGTCCTGATGTTGTGCTTTCTGAGCGCTACACAGCAGACAGCTACTTACAAGAGCGTTTACGCGAACTTGGTGTTAAGTAAAGATTGAGTATGAGAACAAAGCGGCATTAGAGCCGCTTTTTTTATGCCTAAAATTAGTCTGCTAAGTTCAGCATTAAGTGTTAGTTTGAAAATAATTCCATGCATTATTGACTATCCTAGGTATAATGCGCGCACTTCGCCGAATCGGCTGAATTTTTTAAAGAGAGATAGTATGAGTTTTGATGGGTTAGGTTTATCACCAGCTTTAGTAAATGCAGTTTTAGAAAAGGGCTATGAAGCACCTACGCCTATTCAATCACAAGCTATCCCTGCGATCATTGAAGGCCGCGATGTTATGGCCGCAGCGCAAACTGGCACAGGTAAAACAGCAGGTTTTACGCTGCCGTTAATTGAGCGTTTGTCAAAAGGCCCTAAAGCGGGTGGCAACAAAGTACGTGCATTAGTATTGGCACCAACCCGTGAGCTGGCTTTACAAGTAAGCGAAAATGTTGAGCAATACGCTAGGCATTCAAATGTTAGCTCATTTGTTGTTTATGGCGGCGTTAAAATTAATCCGCAAATGATGCGCCTTCGTAAAGGTGTTGATATTTTAGTTGCCACACCTGGTCGTTTATTAGACCTACACAATCAAAATGCTGTTAAGTTTGATGATTTAGAAGTGCTGATCCTTGATGAAGCCGACCGTATGCTTGATATGGGCTTTATTCATGACATCAAACGTATCATTGCTAAATTGCCTGCTAAACGTCAAAACCTGATGTTCTCAGCGACTTTCTCTGATGAAATTCGTGAACTTGCAAAAGGGCTCATTAACGACCCCGTTGAAATTTCAGTCGCGGCAAAAAACACCACAGCTAAAACGGTTGCTCAATCTGTTTATGCGGTAGATAAATCACGCAAAACAGCATTACTTAGCCATTTGGTCCGTACCAATGATTGGCAACAAGTATTAGTATTTTGCCGTACCAAGCATGGTGCAAACCGTTTAGTTAAGCAGCTTGAACGCGATGATATTGTGGGTGCTGCCATTCACGGTAATAAATCGCAAGGCGCTCGCGTTAAGGCACTCGAAGGCTTTAAATCGGGTGAAGTGCGCGTATTAGTGGCAACCGACATCGTTGCTCGTGGCCTAGATATCGTTGAGCTACCTCACGTTGTTAACTACGATTTACCGAATATTTATGAAGATTACGTTCACCGTATTGGCCGTACAGGCCGAGCGGGTGCATCGGGTCATGCTATATCGTTTGTAACAGCAGATGATGCCGACGATTTATATGGTATTGAGCGCTTTATTGGTGAGCTTATTCCGCGTGCAACCGAAGCAGGTTTTGAGCCAAGCAAACCAGTTGCTGAAAAGCCACTAGATACGCGTCCAATCAAGCCGAAAAAACCAAAAAAACCAAAAAAGCCAAAAGCACCAGCTCAAGATGGTCAAGGTGCAGCAAAACCTGCACAAAAGCCAAAACCTAAATCGCAAAAGCGACCTTCACAAGGTAAGTGGCAGGGTAAGGGTAAAGAGCAGGACCAAAACCAAAAAGGCGCTAACAACGGGAATAAATCGAATAACAATAAACCAGCAGGTAATCGCCAGCGTGTATCGGGACCATCTCGCCCAAGACGTAAACCCGCTGCGGATAGTTAATAACAGTTAAAACAAAAAACGCGCAATTGCGCGTTTTTGTTTTTCTAAGCGATTAAACGAGTTTAATGCAATATAAGGTGGCGACACCAATAAAGAGTGTTACGGTGACACTTAACAAAGTGCCCAGCATGACATATTCAGTGAGTTGTTTTTCGCTACTTTCTTTTAAATCACCAAATCGGAAGATAGACTTGGCCGCTAGCAGAAAGCCCACGCCGCCGTATTCACCTAGCAAGATAAAGCTCAACATCAACACTCGTTCGAGCAAGCCAATAAAATGCCCCGCAGCAGGAATACTGCCTTCATTGTTTATCTGAATATTGATTTTCTCTAGCATCATGCGAATAAACACAGAGCTTGGGTTGAGCACCAACAAATAAGCTGCAATAACAAACAAGGTATCGAGGGCAATCAGCTTTTGCCACGCTAAGCTATAAAATTCATTCTTATCACTAAGCCAAACGCTTAGCATTACAATCACAACAAGATGCGCCAACTGGTCGAGTAAAAACGGCACTACGCCTTTATTTGAATACGACTTAGCCAAGTCAATGACATAGTGGCTTAGCATAATCGCAACCGTTGCTATCAATACACGAGAGGACTCTTGCCAGCCGTATGTGTATTCCCACAGTGTGAGTACAGCTAAAGAGGTCACACCATGTGTCAATACGTGCAAATAGAGCTTACTGGCACGAAAGTGACGGTTGTTTCTATCGTGCACCCAGCTCATTGGCTGCCAATAAAAGTCTGCAAGTAAGTGGCCCAGTACTAACGCGGTGAGTAATAGAGCAAAACTGGTCATAACAATCCTTTGAGTGTGGTTTGGCTGTAATTTATAAAGCGCTCGATAAGTTGATAATGGGCTAGGTTGAGTAACTTAGTGACATTCTCTCGGCTTGTATTTAGCTCTTTGGCAAGCTCTGCATGGCTGTTGTTCTCGGCGGTTAAATAATAAAACAGGGCATTAGCCTGCTTTTGACTCATTTTTTCAAGCAGGACTTCGACAAGCGCAATATTAAGCGCAAAGCCTTCTTCAAGGGGGTTATTTTCAATATTTAACACTAAGCGTTGCTGGCCGATGTTATCTAAACCACGGCCAGATAATGTATAAGCACTGCCTGTGGCTGTTTTTATATCGGCGCGTGGGTTGTCGAGTGAGCCAATAGCCAAGCTTTGTCGCAGCTCATAATTGGCTGCCTTCATTTGCAAATACAACAAGATGGCAGCATGACATACCAGCTCAGGCTCTGTTAGCTGTACTTGCAATGCATCGCCACGGTAAATGGTAAAGCTTGCGTTAAAGCGCTTAGCAACAAAGCGTAAGCTTTGATCAAGCTGATAAAGCATGGCGTCGTATTCTTGTTGTGGAATTTTTTGTGATTTAATTAAATCACCGCTGATCACCGCAATCATTATGATCCCTTAGATTAAGTAACTTAATTTAGTTACATCTCGATAAGTAACCAAATTTGGTTACTTTGTTTTATGTAACCAATTTAGGTTACTTTTTCGTAAATATCAACCTAGATATGCTACAGTGGACACAAATCACTAAAAACAGAAAAGTTATGTCAGCAGTTGATAAGCCAAAAGTCGGTATTTTTGTAGATGTACAAAACATTTATTACACCTGTAGAGAAAGCTACAAGAAAAATTTTGACTACAATGCCTTTTGGGCACAAATGAGCGAACGCTACCAAATCGATTGCGCCATTGCGTATGCAATTTACCGTGGGGATGAAAAGCAATCGCAGTTTCAAAATATTTTGCGCGCAATAGGCTTTGAGGTAAAACTGAAACCTTTTATTCAGCGCAAAGATGGCAGTGCGAAAGGGGATTGGGATGTTGGCATTACCATTGACATGCTAGAGCATGCTAAGCAGCTCGATAAAATGGTATTACTTTCGGGGGATGGTGATTTTGCGTTATTGCTTGGTCACTTAGCAAATAAGTATCAGCTACCGTGTGATGTCTATGGTGCAGAGTACCTCACCGCTGATATCTTAAAGCAATCTGCTGCTGAATTTCATTGTATTGACGATTCACTGCTACTATCAAGGTAAAAAAATATTCCAATAAAAATAAAATGTTTAACTAAAGTATTATTTCAGCTAAGCTAACATTAGCTACACTTGATGATAAATAAAGGAATAGTCACGCACAACGCACTAAATTATGCAAAAAAGCACAAATAAAGGTGTTATAGGACATTGTTGATGTGGTTTCTAATTTTCTTGTCTATTAAATAAAGCGTTTTAATTCAATAAATTAAAAATAAATATGAAAGTTATACGAATTTTTATAAAAAATATAATGACAACGCTGTCATTTGTTGTGTAACATTAAATCAACAAAGGTTGAGATGATTTCGCATTCTGATAAGAAAAATAATGCGATTTAGACAAAAACTAAACGAAGGCTAGGGGTCGTTAAATGATGGCGAAGAGTGTGAATGAGGACCAATTGTTTATTGGTATCGATGGTGGCGGAACGAAATGTCGAGCAACTATCTACTCTGTTAAACAAGGTGTATTAGGAACTGGCCTAGGTGGTCCTGCAAATCCATTACATGGTTTGGAACGTACTCTCGAATCAATTATGGTCTCAACACAATTAGCACTTCGTGATGCGGGATTACCGCTTGAAACCGTTCATCAGCTTTATGCCGGGTTAGGTTTAGCAGGCGTAAACCTACCTAGCTTGTACGACAAGATTATGGAATGGGAGCATCCATTTAAACAAATGTTCCTCACCACTGACTTACACACAGCCTGTATCGGCGCCCATGAAGGGAGTGATGGTGCAGTGATCATCACAGGCACTGGCTCATGTGGTTTTTCATGTGTAAATGGTCGCACAACTAACTTTGGCGGTCATGGCTTTGCTCTAGGCGATAAAGGCAGTGGTGCCTGGATGGGTCTTGAAGCAATAAAAGCGACCTTGTTAGACCTTGATGGCCTAGGCGAAGCAACAAATCTGACTAACGTGATCACCGAGCATTTTGCAGCTGACAATGCAATGGCGATTGTTGAGAAAATGTCTGGTCAGCCTTCGAGTAGTTTTGCCAAATTAGCCCGCTATGTATTTGAAGCAGCCAATAACAATGACAAAGTTGCGGTTTCGATTGTTAAAGAGGGTGCTGATTACGTTAGTAAATTAGCTCAGCGTTTATTAGAGAATAACCCGCCACGTTTATCTATGATTGGTGGCTTAGCTGAGCCATTAAATAAGTGGCTTGCAGAGGATATTGCGAAACGCGTTGAATCTCCTATTCAACCACCAGAAATGGGCGCGGTGTATTTTGCTCAGCAATCTGTGCTTGAACAAAACCAAGAGGTAAGTTTGTAATGACGATTTATCATGCAAGTTCATTGTTTACCGGTGACGAATTTTTATCTGACGTGTATTTTAGCGTCGATAATGGTGTGTTTAAGCGTGTTGAAGCAGATGCTAATGCCGTTGCATTAACGGGTTTAGTGGCCCCCGGTTTTATTGATGTACAAGTGAATGGCGGTGGCGGGGCGTTTTTTAACGCTGAACAAACGTCAGATTGCTTAGATAGAATAGCCAAAGCACATGGTAAGTTTGGTTCAACTGCGATTATGCCAACCCTGATCACTGACCAAGTCGAAGTCATGGCAAAAGCGGCCGATGCCACTGCACAAGCAATTGCTGAAGGTGTTCCGGGCGTAATGGGTGTTCACTTCGAAGGCCCGCACCTTTCATTAGGGAAAAAAGGCACCCACAGCGAGCAATTCATTCGCCCTATTACAGAACAAGAATTTGCGATTTATGCCCGCCAAGATCTAGGCATTAAAATGGTTACCTTAGCACCTGAGAATGTCAGTGCTGATGATATCGCACGCTTAGTCGAGAGTGGTGTAAAAGTGTGTATTGGCCACACCAATGCAGACTTTGCGACCACCAATGCAGCACTTGCGGCAGGGGCTGATGGTTTTACCCACTTATTCAATGCCATGTCAGCATTTACATCACGAGAGCCGGGTGTTGTGGGTGCTGCACTTTGGGATGATAACAGCTGGTGCGGTTTAATTGTTGATGGTCACCATGTACACCCATCATCAGCAAAATTAGCAATTCGCACCAAACAGCGTGGAAAAATTATGCTAGTCACAGATGCAATGCCACCTGTGGGGACTGATGACATGGAGTTTGATTTCTTTGATGGTCGTAAAGTTATTCGTACTGGCGATAGATTAAATTCAACGACCGGTGAATTAGCGGGCAGCGTGCTTGATATGGCAAGTGCGGTGCGCAACACAGTGAACACATTGGATGTTAGCCTTGCTGAGAGCTTACGTATGGCATCACTTTATCCTGCACAATATTTAGGTTTACATAAAAAAGGTCGCTTACTGAGCGGGTTTGACGCTGACTTTGTGGTGTTAGACGCACAGCAAAATGTACAAGCCACCTTTATTGCTGGAAAAGCGCTATAACAAGCTTCCCTGGTAAAAACCCCGCCGTTGTATCGCGGGGCTTTTTCTATTTAAGGTAATACAATGACAACAACACAACCAACAAGAAAACGTTTGGCATCACTGGATGCACTGCGCGGCATGGATATGTTTTGGATATTAGGCGGACAGTCACTATTCGCAGCGCTCTTCGTTTTAACAGGCTGGACTGGCTGGAAAGTTTTTGAAGCCCATACTGTACATAGCGTTTGGCATGGCTTCACATTTTACGATCTAATTTTCCCATTATTTATATTTTTATCGGGTGTGGCGATGGGGCTAGCCCCGAAACGCATTGACCATTTACCGTTTGATGAGCGCAAAGTGTATTACCGCAAGGCGGGTAAACGTCTTTTACTATTGTGTTTATTAGGTATTTTGTATAACCACGGCTGGGGCACAGGGATGCCGATGGCGTTAGATGAAATTCGCTATGCCAGTGTGCTTGGCCGCATCGCTATTGCGTGGTTCTTCTGTGCAATGTTGGTTTGGCATACTAGTTTACGAACACAAATTATTACCGCTGCGGCTATTTTAGTGGGTTATTGGTTACTACTTTGTTTTGTTCCAGTGCCGGGTGGCAGTGCCGGCGACCTTTCAGCGGCAGGGAGTTGGAATGCATGGTTTGATGCACACTTACTGCCGGGGATTAGTTATCAAAACCGTGTGGTAGACCCTGAAGGTGTGTTGTCGAATATCCCAGCGATAGTCAATGCATTAATGGGTGTGTTTGCAGGTCAATTAGTGGCTCGAGCTCAGCAAATTGGCGAGTGGAAAATGACCGCCTTATTATTCGCCGCAGGTGTGGTAAGTGTGTGTTTAGGTTGGTTATGGGATTTACAGTTCCCAGTAAATAAAGAACTTTGGACCAGCTCATTTGTGCTTGTAACCGTTGGCTGGAGTGCCATATTGCTCGCCGTTTTTTATGCACTGGTTGATATTTTACCGGGGCAACGCGCTGCGTATCCATTTGTGATCATAGGTGCAAACTCGATTATTATTTATTTAGCGTCAAGTCTTGTGAATTGGGGCTATGTAAGCCAAAGCGTATTTGGTGGGGTGGTTCGAGCTGTGCCAGAGGCGTGGCAACCCCTGATGGCGGTCATTGCGTTATTAGCAGTACAAATGCTGGTATTGCATTGGATGTATCGCCGTAAGATCTTTGTTAGTGTTTGATAATTATTAAACACTAACAGAAAGAGTAATTTTTTATTCACTTTTACTTTACAAAGATAAAACTAGAAGTGATAATGACAGCGTTGTCATAATGGTTATAGCTACTGCATCGTATCCTGGCAGTGGTTTGATCTAAAACCCAGCTCGATTGCACGTGGGGTTGGGTTTTAGGTCCCATTTTTTTCCAACTTATAATTAGAGCTAAACGATATGCAAATAGTGATTCTTGATGATGCAGCCCAAGTTGCAGCGTATGGTGCCAACATCTTTGCGAAACAATTACTAAAAAAACCAGCCTCGGTACTTGGTCTTGCCACAGGTTCAACACCTGTTGCTTTGTACCAACAACTGATCGAAAAAAATAAAGCTGGCGATATTTCGTTTAGCCAAGCGACAACATTTAACTTAGACGAATACTTAGGTTTAACTGGCGAGCATCCACAAAGTTACCGTTACTTTATGAATGAACAGCTATTTAACCATGTTGATATCGACAAACAGAACACCCATGTACCGCCGGGTGATGCAGTAAATCCGCTTGTTGCTTGTACTGAATATGAGCAAAAAATCACTAACGCTGGTGGTGTTGACATACAACTACTTGGTATTGGCCGTAATGGTCACATTGGCTTTAACGAACCTTCATCTGGTTTGACATCACGCACCCGTGTTAAAACACTGACGAAAGCGACAATTGAAGACAATGCGCGATTTTTTGCTGAGGGTGAGTATCAACCGCATTTATCAATCACTATGGGTATTGGCACTATTTTAGAAGCCAAAAAAGTAGTGCTTTTAGCAACCGGTGCAAGTAAAGCGGATGCCGTTCACGCCATGGTAGAAGGCCCGTTAATGGCTAAATGCCCAGCTTCAGCACTGCAACTTCATAAAGATACGGTGATCATCATTGATAAAGCTGCCGCAAGTAAATTAGAAGATTTAGAGTTCTATCAGCATATTGAAGCTGAGAACCAAAAACTACAAGCGCACCTAGCGACTTTGTAAAATTGTGAGAGAGAATAAAAAAGCCCAGTTTGGGCTTTTTTTATGCCTGTAATAAATTGGGTTTATCATCCGCTTATGGTAGTTTTAGCGAGTAAACTATTTTCAAGGAACGCCATGCTGAATTACTCTCAAATGCCATTGGATCGTGCATCAAATCGTCGTAAAGATCCAAAGTGGTTAAAGGCTCAAATGAATTCTCAGAGTCGCTGGTTATTGGTCAATAACAATCAAAGTTTATTTGTTAAAGACAGTCCTGAAGTGTGTTATTTACGCTTATCTCAAGTGGATCATCTCGATTTATCAAAAAGCATTTTATTGGGTTTAGACGACGATGATGTGGCTCATTTTGCTTTAGATGTCAGCCATGTTCCAGACTCACTCATTGAGCCTATGCTTAATGACGCTGAATTTGTAGATATTCGCAAGTTAGGCCCACAAGTTGAGCTAAAACAAGGCTCGATTGCTGCACTGGCAAGGGGCTTGTGTTTTTGGCACGCAACACACCGGTTTTGTGGTCGTTGTGGTCATGAAAATAACATGGTTGAAGCTGGGCATTCACGATTATGTGAGAACCAAACTTGCCAGCATCAAACCTTTCCGCGAACCGATCCTGCGGTGATTATGATAGTTACTAAAACCTTTTCAGATGGGGTTGAGCGCTGCTTGTTAGGCCGTCAAGCAAGCTGGCCTGAAGGTGTTTTTTCAACTCTTGCTGGTTTTGTAGACCCAGGTGAAACACTAGAGCAGGCCGTTGCCCGCGAAGTTATGGAAGAAGCTGGTGTTGCGGTGACAGATATTCAATATATCGCTTCACAGCCTTGGCCATTTCCATCATCAATTATGTTTGGCTTTATGGCCACAGCAGTTTCAGAAGATATTCAAGTAGATAAAGATGAGTTAGACGATGCAAGATGGTTTAGCCGTGCTGAACTTAATGAATTCGGCCAATGGCATGAGCAGGGCAGTCATCTTAAACTAACCCGACAAGATTCTATTTCTCGATTTTTGGTTGAGCACTGGCGCAACCTGTAAAGCACAGCTTGGACAAATTATGACAAAGACAAATAAAAATACCCAAATCGTCTCTGCAGGGCGTAAAAAAGCGTACACACAAGGGGTTGTGAACCCTGTGGTGCAACGTGCATCAACGGTAGTATTCGATTCAGTGGCTGATTTAAAAGCAGCGGCGAAGAAACGAGGCGACAAAACTTTATTTTATGGCCGCCGCGGTACGACGACACACTTTGCTCTTCAAGAAGCAATTGCAGAACTAGAAGGCGGCGAAGGCTGTGCGCTATATCCATCAGGTGCGGCTGCAATAAGCAATGCGCTACTCTCGTTTGTGAAAACGGGCGATCATATTTTAATGGTGGATACTGCTTACGAGCCGACCCGTGATTTTTGCGACAAAATACTGGCTGGATTAGGAATTGAAACAACTTATTACCCGCCGGGAATTGGTGCAGGGATTAGTGAGCTTATTAAAGATAACACTCGCGTATTGTTTTTAGAATCACCTGGCTCAATCACCATGGAAGTGCAAGATGTGCCAGCCATGGTTGCTAAGGCAAATGAGCGTGGTGTTATGACCATGCTAGATAACACCTGGGGTAATGGCCTGCATTTTAGACCGCTTGAGCATGGCGTAGATATTAGTATTCAAGCAGCGACAAAATATATCGTTGGTCACTCAGATGTGATGATGGGGGTGGCGGTTGCCAATAAAAAATATTGGCCAACCCTTCGCGAAAATTCATACCTACTTGGTCAATGTACCTCTGCTGATGATGCTTATTTAGCGCTACGTGGTCTGCGTACTATGGCTGTGCGTTTAAAACAGCATGAACAAGCAGCCATCGAAGTGGCTAAATGGCTTGAGACACACCCATTGGTTGATCATATTCGCCATCCTGCTTTTGCAACGTGCCCGGGTCATGAGTTCTTTAAACGAGACTTTGATGGCAGTAACGGCTTATTTTCATTTGTAATGAAGCAAGGTAATCAACAAGCGATTGATGCGTTTTTAGACAACCTACACCATTTTAAAATGGGCTTTTCTTGGGGGGGTTATGAGAGCTTAGTCACGGCAAACCTGAGCATGAAAGGGCTTCGCTCTGAAACAGGTTGGTCGCAAGGTCCAGTAATAAGACTTCACATTGGTCTTGAAGATGTGGCTGATTTACTAGCCGACCTTGACCAAGCGCTTGCAGTGTACGAAAGCCACCTCTAGGTTAAAAGTTTATACTTTGTTACATAAGACCCGCTTGTCGGGTCTTTTTTTTCTGGTAATTCAAGCTGTTTCAACTTAGTGTAATTCTAATAATAAAATTCATTAAGGATTATGAGTGACGCAGTTACATCCTAAACGTCTTGCACAAATTGCCCAATTTGAGCTGGTACGACTATTTCTGACCAAACGTGGTTTGTTGGCGGTTGCCGCTTTTGCCATTTGTTGGCTACTTATTTTACGCTATCCCATTGCCCAATCTGTGACCTTGATTAGCTCACCTGATTTTGCCGACTTTGCTAGACAAGCATTTGGCGCCATTGGCATCAGTAAATTGCTTGATTGGCCTGAATCTGAACTTGCTGTTTATTGGCTGATTGCCTTATTTAGTTTCCCAAGTTTTTGTTTGTTTTTATGTAGTGATCAAACAGTGGGCGACAGACAACGAGGTACGTTACGCTTTTTATCACTTAGAGCGACTCGTTCAGAAATTATTATTGGTCGCTTTTTAGGGCAGTTACTCATTTTAGCGGCATTGTTGTTTGTTACCTTGATGGCAACCGTTGCAATGCTCGGTTATCGTGAGCCAAGTTTGCTGCTTTCTGGCTTATCGCGAAGCTTTATGTTGTTATTTTATTTGCTTGTTGCGGTTATGCCATTTATTGCCTTGATGAGCTTTTTGAATACATTTGCCCGTTCATCGCGTCTTGCGTTTGTATTGGCTATTTTGTTCTTTGCTGGCGGTAATATTGTTATTGGCTTACTAACATGGCAATGGCCTGCATTTGAGGTTTTAAATTACATATTTCCGGGCTATCAACTTGATTTAATGGCAGGTCAGCGTGCAGGTGTTACATTGGCTCTAGGTTTACCACTTTTACAAACGGCAGTGCTACTGCTTGCTGGTGAACGAATTTTTGCGAGGAGCTCATTATGACCGTTTTAATTCAGGCACAAGGCTTGTCAAAAAACTACGGGGCTAAACGAGCGCTCGATAACGTTAGCTTTGAGATAAACAAAGGGGCACCGGTAGCGCTAGTTGGTCCTAATGGTGCGGGTAAAACAACGTTATTCAGTTTGTTATGTGGCTATATTTTACCAAGCTCAGGAAAGCTATCGGTAATGGGGCATACCCCAGGCAGCGCGGCGTTATTTGGCAAGCTAACCGCGTTACCGCAAGATGCTCAGCTTGATCCTCGTTTTAGTATTGCACATCAACTTAACTTTTATGGTCAATTACAAGGGCTCAGTGGTGCGGTTCGTAAAAAAGAAACGGCTCGTGTTTTAGAGCTGGTTGGTTTGTCAGAAGTGGCTAAGCAGCGACCGGATGACCTTTCTCATGGTATGCGTAAGCGAGTGACGATTGCACAGGCATTAATTGGTTCACCTGAAATAGTGATGCTTGATGAAGCAACTGCAGGCCTGGATCCAATTCATGCTCGTGAGGTAAGGGAGCTGGTAAGTTCTTTAAGTAACGAAGCAACATTTATCTTAAGCTCCCATGACTTAACTGAGCTTGAGCGATTATGCTCTGGGGTTTTACACCTCGATAAAGGGGTGTTAAGTGAGCATCAAGCCCGTTCTAGCACGCAGGATAATAAACACTTTATTACGCTGCAGTTAAATCAACAATATGATGATGTAGAAGCAAAGCTTGCTGGCCTTGCCCATGTACATCATGTTTATATGAGCCAAGCAAAAGAATATGTGATCGAGTTTGAAAAAACCGCTGAGCCTTTTGATATCAATCTTCTACACTTTTGTTATCAACAAGGCTGGCAGTATCGTCAACTGGTAAATGGTCACACACTCGAAAATCAAATTTTTCATAAGGAGAGCTAATTATGGGTCTATTAAGCGGATTAATGGGTAACGCAAGTGAAGTCGATAATGATGATTTAGAAGAGCTGCTTGCTAATACCTTGATTGATGGTGAAACAGTACAAAAAGCCTATAAAGTCATTCGTGATATGTTCATCTTTACCAATAAAAGATTAATTATTATTGATAAACAGGGTGTTACTGGCTCTAAAGTTGAAATGCTGAGTATTGCTTACTCAAAAATTACTAAGTTTAGTAAAGAGAGTGCTGGGCATTTTGACCTTGATGCTGAACTAAAAATTTGGGTTGGTTCAGATCCAACGCCAATCAGTAAAGACTTTAAAGCAGGAGATAACATTAATGAGGTTTATAGAATTATAAGCGAGTTTGCTTTATAAGGTACTGACAAGCTTTATTTTTTCACTAAAAGTTGGTTTAGAGACGCAAGTTTCGGCCAACTTTTTCTTTACATTTGCCGACACTTTATTACAATTAATCAAGTAAAAACAAATGCTTAGTTAAGTTTCCATTCAGTTTTCTCACGTTAGCATGTGCCCAACTTAGCCATCAGGCTAGTTTTCAACAGCAATGAAACAATGTTAATAGGGAAATCTGTTTATGAAAAAGTTAGCAGTTATTATTTCGAGTATGCTTCTGTCAACTGCCGCGACTGCTGCGGATAGTTACCAATCAATCAGCCATTTAGGGTACATGGACACCGATGGCAACGACACAGTAAGTGTTGATTCAACGTATTACTTCGCGCCAAAGAAAACAATGGGTCCATACGACCAGTTTGAATACATCAACAGAACAACCAATGTGTTTGGTTCGTACGCAGATGATGACTTTGGTGATGTAACTAACATCGGTGGTGAATACTTCGTACAAGATTTTGTATTTGGTGCGGGTTACAGCAACTACGATTACGGTTCAGATACTGATTTATTCAATGTGTCTGCAGGTTACTTCTTTAATCCTAACCTTCTTCTTAAAGCGACATTTATCGACGTAGAAGACGGCGATAACACTGTAATGTTCGACCTTAAGTACAATCACCAGCTTAACAGCACTGATTACTTAGGTTTCACATTCACAGCTGACGATGAGTTTGATTACCGTGCAGTAAATGCAAAATACTTCATGGATCTTCAACAAGGTAACTACCTAACAATTGAAGGTACAATCTCGGATACAGACGATAGCGGTAGCTCTTGGGAACTAGGTTCTAACTACTACTTCTCTAAAGCAACGTCAGCATTTGTAACGTTTAATAAAGAAGATGACTACAGCTTTGGTGCACAGCACTTCTTTAACAAAAACGTTGGTTTAAAAGCAGGTTATGCAAACAACTGGGATGACTCAGACTACGATGCATACTTTGCAAACGTAAGCTTACAGTTTTAATCATTAATTTGATGATATAAAAAAGCCCGCATTATGCGGGCTTTTTCGTTTTTATCATTACCAACCGCACTGGCGGCCTTCATTTTGCTCATCAAGGTATTTTTGTAACGGTGCAAAGTAATCTAAGATTGCTGTTGCATCCATTTCTTCTTTACCAGTGATAGTAGCAAGAGCTTCTTGCCATGGGCGGCTTGAGCCCATTTCTAACATAGCA
The DNA here is from genome assembly GCF_040104395.1 of Pseudoalteromonas sp. BZA4. Classification (NCBI taxonomy): domain Bacteria; kingdom Pseudomonadati; phylum Pseudomonadota; class Gammaproteobacteria; order Alteromonadales; family Pseudoalteromonadaceae; genus Pseudoalteromonas; species Pseudoalteromonas sp. BZA4. The sequence goes on along the minus strand of NZ_JBECOT010000012.1, from coordinate 38,099 downwards.
TTTAGTTTTTCACCTGCCTCAGCAGAGTTGTATACAGAACAACGGTGAATAGCTTCTTCGTTACCGGCAATTTCACATAAACTTCTGTGGAAGTCGAATTGTAAAATGTGCGCTAAGAAATAACGTGTGTAAGGCGTGTTGCCTGGTACGTGATACTTAGCACCTGGATCGAAGTCTGCTTCGCTACGTGCGATAGGCGCTTGTACACCTTGGTATTTTTCACGTAATTCCCACCACGCTTTGTTGTAGTTCTCTGGCGTTACTTCACCTGAGAAAACTTTCCAGCGCCATTGGTCTACCAATAAACCAAATGGAATAAATGCTACTTTGTCTAATGCCATTTTCATTAACAGGCCAATATCTTTTGACTCATCAGGCACCTCGTCTAATAAACCAATTTCTTTTAAATAACCTGGCGTTACAGAAAGAGCAATGGTGTCACCAATCGCTTCGTGGAAACCATCGTTCGCACTTTCTTGATAATAAATAGGCTGCGTGTTGTAAGCGCGTTGATAGAAGTTATGGCCTAACTCATGGTGAATAACAGAGAATTCTTCACCTGTGCGTTGAATACACATCTTAATACGTAGGTCGTCTTTGCTATCAATATTCCAAGCTGACGCATGGCACTGTACGTCACGATCTTGAGGTTTAGTGAATAGTGAGCGCTCATAGAAGGTATCTGGCAATGGCGCAAAACCCATTGAGGTGAAGAACTTCTCAGCGCCACGTACCATTTTAAGTTCGTCGTAATCGTGTTCAGCTAATAGTTCTGTTACGTCATAACCAGGATCGGCATTTTCTGGTGCAACAACATCGTAAATGTTACCCCACGTTTGTGCCCACATATTACCTAAAAGGTGTGCAGGGATAGGCTGGTCTTGAGGTACTTTATCTTCGCCATATTTTTCACCTAGCTTGGCACGAACGTGACAATGTAATGAATCATAAAGCGGTTTAACTTGGCCCCAAATGCGGTCGAGTTCTTTTGCAAAATCATCGGCTGGCATGTCGTATTTACTACGCCACATAGCACCTGTATCTGCATAACCTAGCTCTTTTGCACCTTCATTGGTGAGGGCAACTTGTTGCTCATAAAGCGGGCGCATAGGTTTTGAAACTTGACGCCAACCTTGCCATAAATCAAGCAATTCATTGTAATCACGGCTCGTTGCCATTTTAGCGGTCATGTCGCCAAGGCTTAAACAGCTACCATCTTCTTTACAGTATTTACCTTTACCATAAATACCCCCTAGCTCAGCCACTAATTGTGAGAGCTTAGCTGTTTTTTCAGCATCTTGTGGTGCAGGTAAGGTAAGCGCTAGTTTAAGTTTATCGAGTTTACGACGCGCATCGTAATCTAGCTCTAAACTATCGAATTTTGCAGCTTCATTAGCAAGGCGAACAACGGCTTCGGTCATCTTGCGATTTACTTCAGCAGATAGTTCCGCAGTATCATGGGTAATGAAGTTGGCATAAATCCACTCAGCACGGCTTGCTTCTAAATAAAGCGCGCTTAATTCTTTTTCAGTATCGGCGATAAATTTAGCGGCATCTTGTGCTGTTACTTGGCTTGCTTTGACTTCAGCAGTCGTTGTTTTATTGCTCGTAGCGTCATCATTACAGCCTGTAAGTGCTAGTGCACTTGCGACCATAAGCGCGCTGATGCTGAGCTTAAATGGAGTCTTTTTCATAACGTTCCCTAGAAGTTTATTGTTATTTATTGCCCATGCATAATAGCAGTGTCTTAGTAAACAACAAACTGCATCGGTAAAAACAACCTAAGTAAGAGCTGCTTACGTTGTATTTATGGCACGATCAGTCATACTTGAACCAGTTAAATAAAATAAAAGGATTGCACAATGACGACCGTAATCATTCTGTTACTGGTTGCTGTGATTGTAATTTTTGCTGTGAAAGACATTCGCATCAATCTTGTCACACGACCTACGTTTAGTATGTTTAAAAAAGTTTTGCCGCCGTTATCGCAAACAGAACGTGAAGCCATGGAAGCAGGTGATGTTTGGTGGGATGGTGAATTATTCAGTGGTAACCCAGATTGGCAAAAACTGCATCGTTTTCCTAAACCTGAACTCAGCGAAAAAGAACGCGCATTTATGGGCGAGCAAGTTGAAACCTTGTTAGCCATGCTTGATGATTATCAAATTGTGCAAAAAGATAAAGACTTACCAAAAGAAGTGTGGGACTACCTAAAAAAAGAAGGTTTTTTTGCGTTAATCATTCCTGAAAAATTTGGTGGTCGCGAGTTTTCGGCGATTGCAAATTCAACCGTTGTTTCGAAAATTGCTACTAAGAGCTTAACCGCTGCGGTCACCGTAATGGTGCCCAATAGTTTAGGTCCAGGTGAATTACTCCTTCATTATGGTACTACCGAGCAACAAGAGCGTTGGTTGCCAAGCCTAGCTAAGGGTGATGATGTGCCTTGTTTTGCATTAACGGGTCCAGAGGCAGGCTCTGATGCAGGCAGTATTCCTGATACAGGGGTGGTTTGTAAGGGCATGCATAATGGTGAAGAAGTGATTGGTTTAAAACTTAACTGGTCAAAACGTTATATCACCCTTGCGCCAATTGCCACCGTGCTGGGTCTTGCATTTAAAATGTACGATCCTGAGGGCTTATTAGGAGATAAAAAAGAGCTTGGCATTACGTGTGCGCTTATTCCAACTGATCACGAAGGTGTACAAACAGGTGAGCGTCATTATCCGTTAAACATGGCATTTATGAATGGCACAACATACGGTAAAGATGTGTTTATTCCGCTTGATTGGATCATCGGTGGCAAAAAGGGCGCTGGTCGAGGCTGGCGTATGTTAGTTGAATGTTTAAGTGCGGGCCGCGGTATTTCGTTACCGGCACTTAGTACAGCAACTGGCCATTTGGCTTCAAGAATGACATCAGCCTATGCAACCGTACGCCAACAATTTGGTGTGTCGATTGGCCAATTTGAGGGTGTCCAAGAGGCATTGGCACGTATTGGTGGATTAACTTACACCTTAGAATCAGCAAGGCTAATGACCGCAGGGGCGATTGACTTAAAATTGAGTCCGTCTGTGGTTACCGCTATAGCTAAGTACCATATGACTGAAATGGGTCGTACAGTAATGAATGATGCTATGGACATTCATTCTGGTAAAGGTATTCAAGTCGGGCCAAATAACTATTTAGCCCATGGCTATATGGGGATCCCGGTATCGATTACCGTTGAAGGTGCAAATATTCTTACTCGTAATTTGATGATCTTTGGTCAAGGCGCTACTCGCTGTCATCCGTTTGTTTTAAAAGAAATGGAAGCAGCAGCAATGGAAGACCATGATGTTGCCTTAAAAGAATTTGACTCATTACTACTGCAACATATTTTATTTGCTGGCAGTAATGCAGGTATGGCATTTGTGCACGGTTTAACACGCAGTTACTTCGCTAAAGCCCCTGTATGTGGCGCAACCACGGTTTACTACAAACAGTTAAGCCGCATGAGTCGTGGTTTAGCATTTTGTACTGATGTTGCGATGCTAGTATTAGGTGGTGAGTTAAAACGCAAAGAGATGATTTCGGCACGTTTAGGTGATGTGCTTAGCCACTTGTATCTTGCTTCATGTGTACTGAAACGCTACGAAGATGAAGGGCGTCAGCAAGCTGACCTACCATTTGTGCAATATGCCGTTGAGCATTCGTTATTCTGCATTGGTCAGGCATTCGACGGCTTCTTTAAAAACTTCTCTAATCCTGTAATTAATTTCTTACTGAAACGTATTGTGTTCCCACTAGGTAATCATTACCACCGTCCAAGTGATGAGTTAGCCCAAACAATGTGTGAGCACATGAGCAAACCTGGGGTCTTTAGAGACAGATTAACCCACCTTTGTTATGTCGATGAAAATGCAGGGACTGGTGTAATGGAAAATGCCTTTTTAGCCATGATTGATACCCATGAAGACTTTAAGCAGCTTCGTAAATGGCAAAAAGAAGGCACTATTGCCAAAAACCTTGAACTTGAGGGCGCAATTGCCGCAGCGGCAGAGAAAAACTTGATTAACGAAACCGTTGCAGAGCGTATGAATCAAGCCAATGAGCTACGTAAACAAGCAATAGCCGTTGATAACTTTGCACCCGGCGAGCTGTAACTTTTTGTAAAGTATAAATAAACTAAGCCTTGCATTTGCAAGGCTTTTTTATATTAGCATTATAGGCCGTAAGTAATGACTTTTTCTGCTTCACTGGCTGGCATGGGTTTCGCTTTTAAGAAGCCTTGACCAAACTTACATTGAGTTTGTTTTAAGATTGCCAATTGTTTTTCTGTTTCAATCCCTTCAGCAACAACATCGAGCTTTAACGATTGAGCTAACGATAAAATAGCATCAACCAAGGGGTTATGCGCTTTATTTAAATGATCGATAAAGCTTTTATCGATTTTTAAAATATGGATAGGTAATTGGTGTAAATAACCAAGCGCAGAGTAGCCAGTACCAAAGTCATCTAAACACAGTTTTACTTCAAGAGGCTCAAGGCCTTTTATGATTTTTGTAGCCAGCTCTAAATTACCAATAAGGCCAGACTCTGTGATTTCTAAGCATAGTGAGCCAAGAGGCAATTTATATTGTCTGTATAAGGAATGTATTTGCGCTACAAAATCTAGGCTAGCAAAATGACGTGATGATACATTCACGGTAATTCTGCCAAATGCTTTACCTTCACTCGTCCACTTTGCGATTTGCTTTGCAGCAAGCTCAAGCAAATGTAAATCTAGATTAATAATTTGGCCTGTGTCTTCTGCAACGGGAATAAAATCATTTGGCGAGACAAAGCCTTTACTTGGGTGGTGCCAGCGCACAAGTGCTTCAAAACCAACAACTTTTGTGTCTTGAATGGTAAAAATGGGCTGGTAGTAAAGCTCAAAATCGTCATGCTCAATACCATGCTGTAAATCATTTTCTATATCAGCATGATTTTTAAGTTTTTTACGCATGGTATTGTTAAAAAACTTAACCTTACCACGGCCAGATGACTTTGCCTCGTACATTGCTGCATCGGCATGTTGTAATAGCTTATAAGCTTGGTCGCGACTGCTTTCACAAAAGGCAACGCCTATACTGGTAGATGCTTGCAAAAGGTGGCCGTCAATATTGAGAGGCTCTGATAGTACCTGTTGAATGCGACCTAGAGCATCATTAATTTGTTGTTTATCGGTGATGTTTTCCATAAAGATGGCAAACTCATCGCCCCCTAAACGGGCAAAAGTATCCGTATTGCGAATAGTACCTAAGATCAACTCACAGATTTTGACCAAAAAGTGGTCACCAACCTCATGACCTAATGAATCATTGATACTCTTAAATCGGTCAAAGTCTAGATAGAGCAGGGCGTGTTGATTGCGCTTATCAGCTCTTGCTAGGCGAAGGATCGCATGTTTGATGCGTTCAATTAACAATGAGCGATTGGCAAGGCCGGTTAATTCGTCGTGAAGAGCGCGGTGCTCAAGCTCTTGTCTTGATAATTGACGGTCTATCGCCATGCTAATTTGGCGGCTCACATATGTAAGTAAAGCACGATCATGCTCGTCATAGTGATAGCTTTTACTGTAACTTTGTACGGCAATGACACCGCTTATACGCTCATTTACTTTAAATGGCACACCTAGCCAAGACTCGGCCTGGCGACCAACCATTTTAAAATGGCCCGCATCAATGTGCTGTTGAAATTCTTCTTTCGTAAAAAGTAAGGACTGGTCGATATTTAATAAGTAATAAGATGCAGTATCTTTTAATTGTTCTTTTGATATTTTTTTATGCGCGTTAGAACGCACACCTTCTTCGATAATATAAACTAAATCAAGTACATCTAGTTGCTTATCATACAGGCCAATGAAGAAGTTATCAGCCCTCAGTAAAGAGGTAATAATGCCGTGTAAAGATTCAAAGAAGCTATCTAGCTCGCTTGATTGATAGGTTAAGTTAGCAATTTGCAGCATCGAGCGTTCTAGCTTTTGCGCATCGTTTAACTGCATAACGGTTTGCTGTAAGTCTTCTACAGTACGAACTTGATTTATCTTGGCACTTAATAGGTGCGCCACTGTTGATAAAATCTCTAAATGCGCATCGTTGTAGTAATCTTTTTGCGGGTGCTCACAGTCAATGACACCCAGTACTTTTTCTTTGTAAACTAATGGTACGCAAAGCTCAGAAAGAGCAGGGCGAGAATCAGCGATATAACGTGGGTCTTCACTGACATCGCCAATCATTAACGGTTTACCAGTGCTTGCGACATACCCCGTAATACCTTGATCAAAGCTGATTTCTGTTCGGTCGATATGATAAGTATCGTGGCTGCTTGCTGTGCCAATAGACGCCATTTCTTTGAGGGTGCGAGTTTTATCGTCGGCTAGATAAATAACACACTCTATAAAACCTAGGCGGCTTACCACTTCTGACGTGACATATTCTAACAATTCTTCAACCGTGTCTAACTGCATCACAGAGGATGAGAACTGATTAATAATATGTAGTTGGTCTGTTTTGACCTCAAGTGCAAAAGCAGCGTCTAAACTCTTAGGCATAGAATAAAAGGTAACCGAAATGTTGTATTAATTTATTACGTTAACCTACTATCAAACTATCCACAAAGTTATTTTCAAAAAAAACTGGAACTGGTGTAAACTAGGCACCTGAATATGAACTTGGGTAAATAAGTGAGGTTATTTACTCAGCGTTTACGCTATCCCCCTAACTTTAGCCGTGGAAACCAGCAATGTCAGATTTAAATTCGATGCAAACTCTAACAATTACACGCCCAGATGATTGGCACATTCATTTACGTGATGGCGAGCAACTCGTTGATACCGTTCGTGATGCTAGCCGTTACATGGGGCGCGCGATCATCATGCCGAACCTTGTTCCACCGGCAACCTGCACAGACACTGCTTTATCTTACTACGAGCGAATTAAAGCTGCGGGCCCACAAGGTAACTTTGAACCATTAATGGTGCTTTACCTAACAGATAAAACTACACCAGAAGAAATTAAAAAAGCTAAAGCAACAGGTAAAATTGTTGCTGCTAAGTTGTACCCGGCTGGTGCGACTACCAACTCAGATTCAGGTGTAACCTCAATCAAAAACATTTACCCTGTACTTGAGGCAATGCAAGAAGTAGGGATGTTACTGTTAGTACATGGTGAAGTAACCGATTCATCAATTGATATTTTTGACCGTGAGAAGGTATTTTTAGAAACAATTCTAGCGGACGTGGTAAATGACTTCCCGAGTCTTAAAATTGTGCTTGAGCACATCACCACGAAAGATGCAGTAGAGTTTGTTAATAATGCACCAGAGAATGTTGCTGCAACAATTACTGCTCATCACCTTCTGTATAACCGTAATCATATGCTAGCAGGTGGTATTCGCCCGCATTATTACTGCTTACCTATTCTAAAGCGTAACATTCACCAGCAAGCGTTAATTGGTGCTGCAACAAGTGGTAGCAAAAAGTTCTTCTTAGGTACTGATTCTGCACCACATTACAAAGACAAAAAAGAAGCGGCCTGTGGTTGTGCAGGGGCTTATACTGCTCACGCAGCTATTGAGCTTTATGCTGAAGCGTTTGAAGAAGCGGGTGCTTTAGACAAGCTGGAAGGTTTCGCGAGCCATTTTGGCCCAGACTTCTACGGTATGCCTCGAAACCAAGATACCATTACATTGGTAAAAGAGAGCTGGACAGTACCAGCAAGCTATAAACTAGGTGATTCAGAAGTAGTGCCAATCAAAGCAGAGGCGCAAATGGATTGGCAAGTTAAGTAAGTTTTAGCAAGCTATAAATTGAGATTTAAAAGCCCATCTATTTGATGGGCTTTTTTCATTGATAATTAATTGCTTATAAATAGTACTGTCATATATTTTTGTTTAGGCAGTTGACCTTAAAATTATTTTCGATTAATAGAGCTAAAAGCAATTTAATGTGTTAGTCTTAAATTGCTTTGAGTTTTTGCGTATTGAATTTACGGATAATGTGCGGCTGTACGGTTACCGGTTTGGTTATTGGTTCTTCCTGTACTTTACCCCAAGTTTTTTGGGCATTCACTCAGGGAGGATAGAGCCATTATGGCTGAATTTTAATAATTGACTTACAGGAAAATTTGGTATGTCAAACACGGTTACTGGTAAAGTTAAGTTCTTCAACGAAGCTAAAGGTTTCGGTTTTATTGAACAAGAAAATGGCCCTGATGTATTCGTACACTTCAGCGCTATCACAGGTACAGGCTTCCGCACTCTAAGCGAAGGTCAGCAAGTATCTTTCGGCATCAAACAAGGTCAAAAAGGCCCTGAAGCTGAGAACGTAGAAGTAGCATAATTAATTATGCGAACCTAAGCATTTTGGTGAAACAGTTTCTGTTTCACCAAAAATTCATTCAATCTCCTGCCAAACCTCAAGTTTTAACCTCCAATAAGCACCAATAAATCAAGCTGTACCGAAATTATATTCCTCCAAAGGCATTGTTTAAGACTAAATTAATCAGCCAATAAGCTAGAACTTCACATTCTATGCCCTAAAAGCTACTCTCCATAACTAAAGTATTATATGCTTTACAGATGAGATTTATTTTTAACATGACATCATCTGTTATGTTTAGTTAGTAGTTTTCATCAAACCTTAAAGTGATCAGCAAAAAGTTTATAGTTATTTTCAGCAATCTAGAAATAACCCGCTAAACTTAAATTATCCACATGTGGAATAAATGCTGAGTAACTTATACTTGTTTGATGAAATATAATGAAGGTTTGCTAATCGATGAGCATAGGAAACAATATACTTTTGGTAGACGACCATCCGATGGTGGCAACAGCAATTAAAATGGTACTCGCTAAGTCTACACTAGTTAACGAAGTACAAGCTGTTGGAAGTCAAAAGGAAGCATTGCAGTTTTTAAAAAGTAATAATGTAGCGCTGGCAATTTTAGACATTGAGTTAGAAGACTCAGATGGCTTTAGTTTATATAAGCGCGCAGTCAGTAGTGGGTTTACTGGCAAAGTATTGTTTTTATCTGCTAAGCAAGACAAACATATTATTCGCACTGCAGCAAAGCTAGGCGCTCAAGGATTTGTTAACAAGGCCGAAAGCCTTGAAGATATCTCCTCTGCAGTTGAAATGATTTTGCGTGGCTATACTTTCTTTCCACAAGAGCACCTAATAGCGTCTGAAAAAGACATAGACGAGTTACTCACTGAACGTGAACTCGCAGTGATGAACTATTTACTACAAGGTTTATCGAACAAAGACATCGGTGAAAAGCTCTTCATTAGCAACAAAACGGTAAGTACATATAAAGCTAAAATATTTGAAAAGCTTGAAGTTGATTCAATTATCTCACTTGCAAAGCTAGTTAAAGACCGCGCTGTATTTTGATTCTCTCACCCATAGTGGTGAGAGGTCTCCACTCCCTCATTCTTGTGTTTAGTCTCTGATTTGACTGGTTATTGAGCAGGAATGGCTTGTGGATGAATAAAAATTCTTCTAAACAGATTTGTTAGATGAACAAACTGAATTTTTTTTTCATTTTTCTTCAGCGTTTTCAGATTTCATAAAATGTTACATTTATGTTTAAGGTTGAACCTTACATGAATGCAATGTTCGCCAGTAAAGGGCTATAGAAGTGTATCTTGAATATCCCTGTTATATTTTTGTTAATTTGTTGTTTTGGCTGTTTTCATAGCAACGACGAGTCACCAAATTTTTCCGATGAAAGCCGAACATCAAGTTGACAGACTCTGATGCATTTAGCATTATTGGAAAGTTGATATCTATTAAAAGATATCAGGGTTGTCCTCTTCGGAGGGTAATTAAATTATAAAAGTAACATTACTTAATTGGTTGGGAACTATGTCTGTTAAAATCAGAAAGAGTCTTGTAGCATCAGCGTTGGTTGGCGCTTTTGCATTTGCAAGCAGCAATGTGATTGCAGATCCTTTGAAAGATGTGCAAAATGCAGGTCAACAAATTCAAAAGGCTGCTGTTAAGTCTCAAACTAAAATTGACAATGTATATGGTCAAACTCAAGAGCTAATCGCTGAGTACCGTAGCATTGTTGACGAAACTGAGCTAATGAAGGTTTATAACGATCACGTAGCACGTTTGGTCGCTGACCAAAATGCTTCAATCGAATCGTTTGACCGTCAAATCGCAACTATCGATAACACGAAACAAAACGTTGTGCCTTTGATGTATCGCATGATCGATACGCTTGAGCAATTCATCAAAGCGGACGTTCCGTTCAATCTAGAAACTCGTCTTGGACGTGTTGAAAGACTTCGTGACATCATGGCGTCAGCTTCAGTTACTACATCTGAAAAATTCCGCCAAGTTCTAGAAGCGTATACTGTAGAAGCAGCATACAGTTCAGCTGTAACAGCTTCTCAAGGTACTCTTGAAATTGATGGCAAGAGCATCAACGTTGACTTCGGTCGTTTAGGTCGTATCACTTACGTAGCTCAGTCATTTGACCTTAAGCACGCGTGGGTTTGGGATAACAACACTAAACAGTGGAAAGAATTAGGTGAAGAATACCTAAAACCTGTTAAAGAAGTTATTCGTATGGCACGTAAACAAGCGACATTAGAACTTGTTAAACTACCAATTTTTGGCGCGGAGTAATCAATAATGAAGAAACTATTTAAAGGTTTTGCTGTTGCAGCAGTACTATCTGTTTCTGCAGGTACCGCGCTTAATGCACATGCAAATACTGGTGCTTTAGACAAAATTCTTGAGCAAGTTAAGCAAGAACGTATCTCTGAAGGTAAATTAAACAAGCAACGTGAACAAGAGTTCCTTTCAGCTCGTGCTGACAAGCAAGCGTTACTTAACAAAGCAAAAAGTGACCTAGCTGCTGAAAAAGCACGTGGTGACCGTTTATCTAAAGAGTATGCGCAAAACGAAAATACTCTAGCAGAAAAAGAGCAAGAGCTTCTTAATGCACAAGGTACATTAGGCGAAATGTTCGGTGTTGTTCGTCGTTCTGCAGCTGATGCAATCGGTACAATCGAAGCATCATTAGTATCTGCTGAAAAGCCTGGACGTGCTGAAGTACTTCGTTCACTAGCTGCTGCAAAAGAGCTTCCAACTGTTCGTGAATTAGAAGAACTTTGGATTGCACTTCAAACTGAAATGACAGAGTCAGCTAAGGTATCAACTTTCGAAACTGAAGTTGCTGGTCTTGACGGTTCATCTTCTGTGAAGAAAGTAACTCGTATCGGTAACTTCAACTTAGTAACTGACGACGGTTATTTAATCTACTCTCCAGAAACTAAAGCGATTCAACCACTAGGTAAACAACCTGATAGCTACATCCTTTCTGGTATCAGTGATTTACAAAACACTTCTGCAGATAACTACACAGGCGTATTTATCGACCCTACTCGTGGCGCGATTTTACGTATCAACACGCAGAAAAAATCACTAATGGAATACTATGAGCAAGGTGCTGAAGTAGGTTACATCATCACGCTATTACTTGCTGTTGGTTTACTAATCTTCATCGTTCGCTTTATTGATCTTGCGCTTACTAGCACTAAGATTAAGAGCCAGCTTAAGAACCTTTCTACTCCGAATACAAACAACCCACTGGGTCGTATTCTTAAGGTTTACGCTGACAACAAGAATCAAGACGTTGAAAACCTTGAGCTTAAACTTGACGAAGCAATTCTACGTGAAACGCCTCGCATCGAAGCTGGTATCAACATCATCAAGATCTTGGCAGCAATCGCTCCATTACTAGGTCTACTAGGTACGGTAATCGGTATGATCCTAACGTTCCAAACAATCACATTGTTCGGTACAGGTGATCCGAAGATCATGGCTGGTAATATCTCTCTAGCACTTGTTACTACAGCGTTAGGTCTAATTGCAGCTCTACCACTTATCCTACTTCACTCAATTGTTGCGGGTCGTAGTAAGTCGGTTCTACATGTCCTTGATGAGCAAAGCGCAGGTATCATTGCTGCTCACGCGGAGAAGGAGAAAGCCTAATGCTAGTCCTGATGGAGATCTGGGAATCTATCAGGGATTTTGTTGGCACAGGCGGCCAGGTATTATACGTGGTCGCGATAGCACTCTTTCTTATGTGGGTTTTAATGATTGAGCGCTATTGGTTCCTACTAGCTGAGTTTCCTCGTATGACGAAGAACATCGTAGCTAAGTGGGATGCCCGCCAAGACACTACGTCTTGGTACGCACACAGAATCCGTGAAGCATGGATTTCTGAAGCGTCTGAAAAATTAGATCAGCGTATGTTGTTGATTAAGACATTAGTAGCTGTTTGTCCTTTAATCGGCTTATTAGGTACTGTAACGGGTATGATCGCGGTTTTCGAAACCATGGCTACTCAAGGTACTGGTAACGCACGTTTAATGGCATCAGGTATTTCAATGGCAACAATCCCAACAATGGCTGGAATGGTTGCGGCACTATCTGGAGTATTCTTTAGCTCACGTTTAGAAGCGAGAGCGAGAATGGCGAAAGCTAAACTTGTAGATAGCATGCCTCATCACTAGAGAGAGAATTAAATATGGCACGTAAACAACGTTTTCGTGAAGAAGAAGAAGCAGCGGTTGACATGACGCCAATGCTTGACATCGTATTTATCATGCTTATTTTCTTTATCGTAACTACATCGTTCGTTAAAGAGGCTGGTATCGAAGTCAATAAACCTAAAGCGGCCCAAGCTACGAAGCAAAAAAATGCAAATATTTTTGTTGCTATCCGTGCTGATGGTGCAATCTGGATTGATAAACAACAAGTTGATGTTGAACGTGTTTCAGCAAAAATCGAAAGTTTATTAGCAGAACAACCTACTGAAGTTGTAATTTTGCAAGCTGATAAAGAAGCAAAACACGGCGTAGTGGTTAAAGTTATGGACCAGATTAAAGCAACGGGTGATAACCTAAGAATTTCAATAGCTGGAGATCAGTAATGATTCGTTTTCTGTTTTCACTGATTGCAGGTGGGGCAGTTACTTTCGGCTTGTTCTACTTCATGGCGTACCTCATCTCCGGTGGAGCTGACCGTGCGACTGAACAAAAAGAACAGATTGTAGTCGAAATTATGACGAATCCGCCTGAATCTAAGGTGCAGGAGAGGAAGCGTGTTCCGCCTCCGCCTCCGCCACCGCCAAAGCAGCCGCCTAAACCGCAGCCGCCTCAGCCGGAGAACAGCAACCCAAACACTGGTGGATTGTCATTTAATATGCCAAGCATCGATGTGGGTAGCACAGCCGGTGGCTTAAGTGGTCCAGGTGCATTTGGACGTGATGGTGATGCTACACCTATCGTTCGTATTGAACCAAAATACCCTACGCAAGCAGCGCGTGACGGTAAAGAAGGTTGGGTACAACTTTCATTTACTATCAATGAAGTAGGTGGTGTAGAAGATGTTGAAGTGATCGACGCAGATCCTAAACGTATCTTCGACCGCGAAGCTAAACGTGCGCTACGTAAGTGGAAGTACCGTCCAAAAGTAATTGATGGTAAACCACAAAAGCAATTTGGTCTTCAAGTACAACTAGACTTTAAACTTAACCAAGGTAACTAAGGAGGCGAGTAATGAGAAATTTATCTAAAGTAACTGCACTTGCGCTTCTTATGTCTCTCTCAGGTGTAGCTTTCACTGCACCTGCTTTAGCGGCGCCAGATTATGCGAAGATTGAAGCGCGTAAAAAAGCAAAAACTAAAGTAATGGGCGAGCGCGTTGGTAAGAAAGTTATTAAAGCGTTTGACTTGTATAACGAAGAAAAGCTTGATGAAGCGATTGCACTACTTAAAGAAATTGATCCTTCGGATGAATTCGATAAGGCAACAGTTGATCGTTACTTAGGTCAAATGTACGCTCAAAAAGAGCAGTATCAATTGGCTATAAAGCATATCTCAGCGGCAGTTAAGCCAGATGTCTTGAATTTTGCTGACCAAGAGCAAGGTTTAAAACTTCTTGGTGATATGTACGCGGGTACTGAGCAATATGCAAAAGCGAAAGAAGCTTATGCAGATTGGATGGACTTCACAGGTGAGGAAGACGACAAAGTTTATACACGTATTGCGCAAGCAAACTACGAGTTAAAACTTTTCAAAGAGGTTCTTCCTGCTGCAGACAAAGCAATTGAATTGGCTAAGGAGCCTGCAAAGGCTGCTTACCAATTAAAGCTAGCTGCCTATTTTGAACTCAAACAGTACAAAAATATGGTAGAAGTAGCTGAAGAGATTGTTCGTGTTTGGCCTGAAGACAAAAAAGCCTGGGTAGGTTTAGGTAAATACTATCTACAAACCGAAGACTTCAAGAAAGGTCTAGCGACCATGGAAGTTGCCTACAAAAATGGCTATTTTGAAAACGAAGTTGAATACAAAGTACTTTCTAACTTCTATTCGTTAAATGAAATTCCTTACAAAGCAGCAGTCGTGCTTGAAAAGGCAATCAACGAAGAAAAAGTTGTCCGTAACAAGCAAAATATCAGTGCAGTGGCATCTAACTACCACCGTTCTAAAGATATTGAAAAAGCAGCTAAATACTATGAAGAAGCGGCTAAATTTGATGATGATGCAGAGCTTTACCGCAAAGCGGGTTCATTACTTTTACAATCGCAAAACTATAGTGCAGCCGTTGTTCGTTTGAACAAGGCATTAGAGTTAGGTTCTGACAAAAAAGGAACTATCTACTCTGATTTAGCTGAAGCTTACTACTACCAAGAGAAGTACAAGCAAGCTTACAACGCTATCACTAAAGCAATGGATGATCCGCGCACGCGTCGTTTCGCGAAGAGCTGGTCAACCTTCATCAAAGATAAAGCCGCTCGTAACGGTGTAAAAATCTAATTGATGTTGTTTTAAACTAAAAAGCCCCTCTGGGGCTTTTTTTATGGAATTTTAAAATGCTAAGACAGATCGTATTATTAGTTGTCGCAAGTCTGATGCTGATAGCTTGCTCTGAGCAAACATCAGGTTTCAAAACATTTAGTGAAGGGCAGCAAGCGCTGCAAACTATTAATAATTTATTATCGACTCAAGAACAGCAAAGTGAAGCTGCTAGCTGGCCTTTCTCAGAAAGTTATTTGCAAGCGCGTCATCAAGCTTATCAAGGACTAAAAGCGACTAAGTTAGATGTGTCACAACAGGCGCAATTAAATTATTTAATTATTGCTGAGCGTTATCCTGAGCGTTACTTTGTATGGCCTGTACAACGTGATGTTATTAGCCAAGCTCGTTCATTAGATGACTACTCAGAAAATGCACTAGCTAACTGGCTAGAGTTAGTTGAAACACAGTTAATTGCAGCTGAGCAAAGCAATCTGAAATTAAATAAAATCGAATTAACGCTTTTACATAATATGGTCAAATCGTACCTTGATAATAGCGATGACAGTGTACAAGCAGCACTAAACAAACTTAATCAATATTTAACTCAGTATAAACCGCGTACAAAACTTGGTTTAGTTGGTTTGGCAAACGGTAAAGATTGGTATCAAAGTAAACTTAATTACTTTAGTGGTGAAACTAAGCCACCTTTAAATTGGTTAAGTGAGATACAGGCTTCGTTAAAGCAATCGCAGAGTGCAGATTTTGTATTACCTGTATCAGACTCTCACGCTAAACCATTAGTAATGAATTATTTTGTAGAAAATCATCAGCACACAGGCCTTGATTGGCAACTTGATTATCTCGACCCGCTCAAAAGTAAGCGTAAATTAACACAAGGCGAGCAATACTTCTGGCAAGTTATGATGGAAACTGACTTAGGTATTCATTATCACACGTGGAGTGAACAGCAAGCACGTGTTAACTTGATGAAGCGTTTAGGTGTAGATCAGCAGCAAGCTGATTGGTTAATTGAGGATATCGTGCTTTATCCTGCGATGAGCTTTATTTTTATAAATTAGTACAGCGCTGCGCTCTATGGAGCGCAACGTCGACAGCGTTGGCTTGCAGGATCTGCAAGTAAACGTTCGTCATCAATTTTTTCTTCACAATCACAGCAATAGCCATACTGCCCAATATCGATTTGGCATAGTGCTGCTTCTAACTTTTCTATTCGAGCAATCAATATTTGATACTCAGAACCGAGATTATTTGCTGTCAGCTCTAACCAGTCTGAAGGGGGATTATCCTTGAGTTGCGATAGCAGTTGCTGATGATAAGCTTGATCAGAATTAGCCAGCATATCGAGTAAACGTTGTCTAACCTGCGCAAGTTCCGCAGATAACTTTGTTTGAATTTCAGTATTGTTCATCGCTTTTCTTCCAAGTGGGCAATACTAGTATTATCAAACAAAATCGATTGGCTAATTATGATTTGTATCAATACTCGGCGCTTTCGCGTACTTTCTTAGTACATCTGCAACTTCATCTTTGGCTTTTAGGCGGCGGATCTCATCAAAAAGTGCGTTAGCTTGTGGGTATTGGCGTTTTAAGTAGCCGAGCCACTGCTTAGTACGAGAAGCAAAATACTTTTCACACTTGCTCTCGTCTTGATGCATAGATGAATGAATAATGTGGTATATCACATGCTCCCATAACATCGGAGTGTAATGCTCATTTTCTGCATGAGATTTTATTTGTTTTGCTAAATCAGGCATCGCTAATGCACCACGACCAAGCATTAGGTCTTGGCAATGACTGCGCTTTTGACAAAGCATGGCATCTTCAACTTGCCAAATTTCGCCGTTAGCAACGACCGAAATATTTTTATCTTTGATCAATGGGGGGATTTTTTCCCAGTATGCCGGTGGGTTGTAACCATCTCTTTTAGTTCTGGCATGAATAGCAAGACTTGAAGCACCCGCGCTAACAACAGCATCAACAATTTCTTGGCTATTACTATCATCATCAAAACCAAGCCTAATTTTGGCACTAACTTCATGGCAAGGATCAACAGCATCACGTACGGCTTTAATAATTTCGTACATGTGCTCAGGGTCTTTTAACAGTACCGCACCACCTTTACTTTTGTTCACTGTTTTAGCAGGGCAACCAAAATTTAAGTCGATGCCATGAGAGCCTAGGCGTATTGCTTTAACAGCATTTGCTGCCAAAGCATCGGCAACTTGACCTAGCAACTGAATACGCACTGGCGTACCTGCACGGGTATAGCCACCTGTTTTCAGCTCCGGACAATAGCGATGAAATACGCGCTCGGGCAGTGTGTCTTCAACGACACGAACAAACTCTGTTACGCATAAATCAAATCCACCTAAATCAGTTAGGAGTTGTCGCATTTTAAAATCCACAACGCCTTCCATCGGTGCTAAAACTAGTCGCATGATACCTGTTAACTCATCAAAAATTAGGACGCGTATTCTAGCTGTTCTGGATTGTTTTATAAATCGTAATTTGCATTCTTGGCAGTTTCAGAAAATAATTATAAAAATTTTGAAAGTAATTTTTAGTTCTCGGGTCTTGTTTAATAACCCTTTATAAAAAAGAGAGTCATCGAATGAACACAGTTAAGAAAAATTCAATTGCATTAACATTAGGTGCGGTTGTAGTAGGTGCGTCAAGTTTTGCAGCCACTGATGCCAGTGCAAATCCATTTGAATTTCAGCAAATGCAAGCAGGCTATCAACTAGACGCCGCAGAAGGTAAATGTGGTGAAGGTAAATGCGGCGGCGATAAAAAAGCCGAAAAAGAAGGCAAATGTGGCGAAGGTAAATGCGGCGCAGACAAAAAAGCAGCTAAAGAAGGCAAGTGCGGCGAAGGTAAATGTGGCGTAGACAAAAAAGCAGCTAAAGAAGGCAAGTGCGGTGAAGGTAAATGCGGCGCAGACAAAAAAGCAGCTAAAGAAGGCAAGTGCGGCGAAGGTAAATGTGGCGCAGACAAAAAAGCAGCTAAAGAAGGAAAGTGCGGCGAAGGTAAATGTGGCGCAGACAAAAAGAAAGCTAAAGAAGGTAAGTGTGGCGAAGGTAAATGTGGTTCTAACCACTAAGCGCTCATTTAGCTTTTAAAAGGGCCGTAAAGGCCCTTTTTAGTAGGAGGTAGTATGTTAAAAGAATCAGTAGCTGATTTTGGGCAGGTTGGTTTAGGTTTGCGCCGAGAAATGCTTGATGAAATGCTCATTGATGTTCCAAAACCCATTGAGTTTTTAGAAGTTGCACCAGAAAATTGGCTCAAGCTAGGCGGGCGTTTTGGTAAACAATTTAAACAGCTTACCGAACAACATGCCTTTGTATGCCATGGTTTATCGTTGTCGATTGGCTCACCTGCAGCACTTGATATTGACTTTGTGCAATCGCTAAAAGCTTTCTTTAAAGAGCATAATATTCGTTTATTCAGCGAACACTTAAGCTACTGCTCGGGCGAAGGGCATATGTACGATTTAATGCCTATTCCGTTTACTGAAGATGCAATTAAACATGTGGCCTCTCGTATTATGCAAGTACAAGATATTCTAGAGCAGCCAATTGCCATCGAAAATGTCTCTTACTATGGCGCGCCCGGCCAGCAAATGACAGAACTTGAATTTACCAATGCCGTTTTAGAAGAAGCGGATTGTAAACTACTGCTCGACGTGAATAACATTTACGTTAATTCGATTAATCATGGTTACGACGCTGAGCAATTCCTAGCGGCGTTACCAACAAAACGTATTGCCTATGGGCATGTTGCGGGCCACTACACTGAGGCAGAAGATTTACTGGTTGATACCCACGGTGCGCCAGTTATCGATCCTGTTTGGCAATTACTTGAAAAAGCTTATGAAGTTCATGGGGTATTTCCCACCTTGTTAGAGCGTGATTTTAATATTCCGCCGATGAGTGAGTTGTTAACCGAGCTAAAAACCATTGAAGCACTGCAGCAAACAGCGAGCAAGCAAAACCAAGCAAGGGTGAAACACAGTGCCTGAACATTTTACTCAAGTACAGCAAGCGTTTATGGCGCATATCCGCGACCCTCAGCAACATGCTAAGCCTAGCGATATTGAAGAGCGCCGGATGGCGATTTACCGAGACTTATTTTTTAACAATGTGGATGGCTTTGTTAGCTCTGCGTATCCAGTACTAAAAAGTTTATATTCAGAGCAAGCTTGGTACAGACTCGTTAGGCAGTTTTTTAGCCTGCATGATTGTAAATCACCTTATTTTTTAGATATTGCAGGGGAGTTTTTGGCCTTCCTTGCTAATGACTATGAAGTGCAAAGCGATGATCCCGCGTTTATGTTAGAACTAGCGCACTATGAATGGGTTGAGCTTGATGTATCGGTTGCTCAAGAGGTGGCAGAAGAAGTGAGCTTATCGGCTCATCAAGTGACAAGCTCTGCATTATTCTTAAGTTCACTTGCGCGTAACTTGAGTTACAGTTTTCCTGTTCATACCATCAGTGCAGATAATCAACCAAGTGAACCGGCAGCACAACCAAGTTACTTTGTGGTTTATCGTGATAGCGATGACGAAGTACAATTTTTATCGACAAATGCGATGACCGCATTACTTCTTAATATTATAGAATCTCAGCCGGGTGCAGATTTAAATGATGTATGCCAAGCAGTTGCAGAGCATGCGCCTCAATTTAGCCAAGAGCAGCTGTATCAGGGAGCGCTTAATACCTTAAGTGCCATGGCAGAGCGCGGCATTGTGGTGACTAATACATTGGTTTGAAAATCGGCTAAAGCTCTTTATTGATGAGGGCAGTTCGACTATTATGTGCGCCTTATTTTGTCGTGCTTAAATAAAGGTAGTAACTATGTCGAATGATAAAGACTTTAAAGATCCGTTCAATGCAACTTATTTCATTGCGTTTTTAGCTGTATTCGGTGGCATTGGCTGTCTAAACGCTATTCTTGGTTGGATCACTTCTTTATCTTAATCTGCGCAAGCAAATTTAAGACAATAGGCTGCATAATGCAGCCTTTTTTATAGTTGATATTTCTTGTTAAGTGATTAATTTCGAAACTTGCTACCGACTTTCCCCTAAGGTGATGTTATACTCTCGAGCTTTGTTAGATAAACTTTTTGAGCAGTATAATTATGACTCAAGCAACTTCAACGCTCATCAAACAGAGCATTGCAACGATCGCTGATTACCCAAAGCCGGGCATTATGTTCCGCGACGTAACAACTTTAATGGCTAATGCTGACGCATTTAAAGCAACTATCGACAGCTTTATTGCAGCATATAAAGACCAAGGTTTTACAAAAATCATCGGTACTGAATCTCGTGGTTTTATCTTCGGTGCACCACTTTCTTATGCACTAGGTATTCCATTCATTCCAGTTCGTAAACCAGGCAAACTTCCTCGCGAAGTGATTTCACAAAGTTACCAATTAGAGTATGGTGAAGATATTCTTGAGCTTCATACAGACGCAATTGTCCCTGGCGATAAAGTGTTACTGGTAGATGACTTACTGGCGACAGGTGGCACAATCGAAGCAACTGCAAAATTAGTTGCTAAACTAGGCGGTAACGCAACTGATGCAGCATTTGTTGTTTCTTTACCTGAGCTTGGTGGTGAACAACGAGTTGCTGATATGGGCATCAAAATCTTAAAGTTGGTTGAATTCGAAGGCGAATAATTAATGAGTTATCAGGTTCTGGCAAGGAAATGGCGACCACAAACCTTTCACGAGTTAGTGGGGCAGTCTCATGTTAAACAGGCATTGGTTAATGCATTAACACAAAATAGACTCCATCATGCTTATCTCTTTACTGGAACCCGTGGGGTGGGTAAAACAACCATTGCACGTATATTCGCAAAAAGTCTCAACTGCGATAAGGGTATCTCTGCTGAGCCATGCGGCCAATGTTCAAGTTGTACTGACATTGAAGCAGGCCGTTATATCGATTTGTTAGAAATCGATGCGGCATCACGTACCAAAGTAGAAGATACCCGCGAAATCCTTGATAACGTTCAATACGCACCAACACGTGGTCGTTACAAGGTATACCTAATCGATGAAGTTCACATGCTGTCAAAGCATAGTTTCAATGCATTACTTAAAACATTGGAAGAGCCGCCAGAGCATGTGAAGTTTTTATTAGCGACAACCGATCCGCAAAAACTGCCAGTGACGATTTTATCGCGTTGCTTACAGTTTAATTTAAATGCTTTGTCGCAATCAGAAATTCATGATCAGCTTGCCCATGTTCTTAATCAAGAACAGCTAAGTTTTGATGATAAATCATTGTCTATTTTAGCTAAGGCAGCCGATGGTAGTATGCGTGATGCTCT
The DNA here is from genome assembly GCF_040104395.1 of Pseudoalteromonas sp. BZA4. Classification (NCBI taxonomy): domain Bacteria; kingdom Pseudomonadati; phylum Pseudomonadota; class Gammaproteobacteria; order Alteromonadales; family Pseudoalteromonadaceae; genus Pseudoalteromonas; species Pseudoalteromonas sp. BZA4. The sequence continues at coordinate 16,898 of NZ_JBECOT010000012.1, read as the reverse complement.
GAGTCTTACAGACCAAGCAATTGCGCAAACCAATGGCAATATTAATCATCAGGCTGTGCAAACTATGCTTGGTTTGATGGATACTCAATATAGCCAAACCATGTTAGCAGCGTTGCTGTGTCAAGATGGCGATGCGTTACTTCAAGAAGTAAAAGCCGTCGTTAGCCGAAACCCTAACTTTGTAGCCTTACTCGACGATTTAATTGCCCTGACGCATCTTATTCAGCTTGTGCAACTTGTGCCTAGTGCAGCGGCACTTGATGATATTAACCGAGATTTTATTGAGCAGGTGGCACAAACCACTGATGCACAGCAGATGCAGGTTTACTACCAATTGCTATTAAATGGAAAAAAAGATTTGCAATGGGCACCCGATGCTAAACTTGGTTTTGAAATGATCATGTTGCGACTGCTTGCATTCCAGCCTACGCAATTTGCACAAAGCCAAACACCAACGAATACCCAGCAGCTGGTTAAGCCAAGTGGTGCCGGTGCACTGCGTGATATATTGAAAAAATCAACGGCGCAACGTGAACAAGCAGCTTCAGAGCAAGCACCAGTTGCACATAGCTCTTCACAGACAACTGCTGTTCCTTCAGAGCCTCAGCCAACACAAGCTGAACCTGTTGAAGCTGAACCTATTCAAGCTGCCAAGACAGAGACGGCGCATAGTCATCAGCCTGCCCAGCAAGTTGAAGCAACTGCAGTAGCAGAGCCTGATGCTGGTCAACAGCCTCAGCAATCTGTTGAAACTGCAATGGCCGCTGAAGTTCAACCAGCGCCTCAACAGCAAGAGCAAAGCCACTCAGAGCAAGTGCCAGCAGCTGAGTACTCATCACCAGAGTATTCTTCGCAAGATTACATGGACGATCATGATGCAGAAATGGACTCATCACTTGCTGCGCAATACGATGATGTGATGAATAGCGCCTATGATCAGGGCTTTACTGCCAATGAAGCATCTGCGCCTCAGCAACAGCAAACAGCACCTGCACAATTACAACAGCAGCAAAGTCAGGCGCAGTCGGCCATTGCTCGTATTTTACAAGACCGCAATATTTCAGGTGCCGGGCGCTTAAGTGGTGCGGTAACGCACACTAATGCTAAAGCAGAACCACAGCCTGAAGCTAAGCCCAAAGCAGAGCCGCCAGCGCAACAAAGCATAGCCACGACCAATATTCAGCCTCAGCAGCAAGCAATGGCTGCTGAAGTAAAAAAGCCCATCCCCCAGCAAACGGGGGAGAGCAGTAATAAAGTAAAAAAAGTCGACTTTCGAGAAAAGCATCAAACAATCACCGAAAACTTAGCGCCAGAGTTACTTGAGCAGATCAATCCACAAAAAGCGCCAGAGCCAGTAGTTGAAGAAGCCAGTATTCCGATACCTGATGATTTTGAAAGCCCGATCAGCAGTATTAAATTTGCACATGAACAAGACGAATGGGCGTATTTAATTAAACGCATGGGACTGGGTGGTCGCATGCGCCAATTTGCGCTGCATTCAATCTTTACCAAGCAGAATAATCAGCTGCACATTGAAGTTGATTCATCACAGCGCCATTTAGATAGCGCAGTGCTTAGACAAAAGCTCAATGCCGCATTAAGTGAAATTTACGGCCATAATGTTGAGCTTAGTATCGAGTTTGCTGATGGCGTAATTGATTCACCGTATTTGATTCAACAAAAAATTGATGCGGGACGTCATCAACAAGCGATTGATGTAATAAATAATGATGAAAATATAGTGCAATTTCAGCAGTTATTTAGCGCTATAATCGATGAAAACAGTATTCAGGCATTGTAATTAGTTACAATTGCCCTTATCTTCATGCCAATTAAAGTAGTTTAGAAAGAGAGACAGTTATGTTTAAAGGTGGAATGGGTAACATGATGAAGCAAGCGCAGCAAATGCAAGAGCGCATGCAAAAAGCCCAAGAAGAAATCGCAAACCTTGAAGTTGTAGGTGAAGCAGGTGCAGGCCTAGTTAAAGTAACTATGCTTGGTAACCACAATGTTCGTCGTGTTGAATTAGATGACAGCCTAATGGAAGACGACAAAGACATGATCGAAGATTTATTAGCGGCAGCGTGTAACGATGCTGTACGTCGTGTTGCTGAAGAAACTCAAGAGCGCATGAGCAAAGTGACTGGCGGTATGCAATTACCACCAGGTATGAAAATGCCATTCTAAGTGATTTTGTATGCAACTATCTCCTAGTTTAACACAGCTAATTGAAGCGCTACGATGCCAGCCGGGCATAGGTCCTAAGTCGGCACAGCGCATTGCTTTTCATTTGCTTGAGCGTGACCGTCAGGGTGGTAAACAGCTTGGTCATGCATTAACCAAGGCAATGGATGAAGTAGGGCACTGTCAATCTTGTCGTACTTTTACAGAGCAAGCTGTATGCGATATTTGTTCAAGTGTTAAACGCCAAGATAGTGGTTTATTGTGTGTGGTCGAATCACCAACCGATGTACTCGCTATTGAGCAAACTGGTCAATACCAAGGTCTTTACTTTGTTTTAATGGGTCACTTGTCGCCAATTGATGGCATAGGACCAAAAGAAATTGGCCTTGATATTCTTGAAAGCAAGTTGCAGCAAGGCGGCATTAATGAGGTGATCCTCGCAACTAATCCAAGTGTTGAAGGTGAAACCACAGCCCACTACATTGCTGAGCTTTGTCATAAGTATCAGGTAGGTGCATCTCGAATTGCTCACGGTGTCCCTGTTGGTGGTGAGCTCGACTTACTTGATGGTATGACATTGATGCACGCATTTAGCGGACGACGCGCCGTAAACCAAAATTAATACCTGATATGGTATCAAAAGCCTGCTTTAAGCAGGCTTTTTTGTTTGCAGAGTGTTACTTAACTGGGTACGGTTTAATTTGTCTTTTAATTGTAGTATTGTCTTATTAAATGGTTTGATAAGGATTTTAAACAATGAAAATACTGATATTACTTAGTTTTTTAATTCCATTCTCTTCAGCTGCATTTGCTACAGATACAAAATGCAATCAGGTAAATCAGAAACCTGAGTTTTATAAAGAGTGCCCATTAAAAGTTTTGGCTACTGCTAAAAATACATTTATGGTTGAGGGTGAACATCTTAATGCAGAAAATAAATTTATCATAAAATACTTTTTCACAGTTACTGCAGAGTCTCAGTCAAAAGGCGCTTGGTTAATTAGTAATAGAGAAAGCATTAAGTTAAGCAATGTTAATATTGAAGTACCACTTAAAAACTGTGTACTCAGTGAATGTAAATTTTCAGATTATATTAATTATCTAGAGGTAAATTATAGCAACTTAAAGTCATTTGAAAAATCAATAGCTAATAATATGGGTAGACAAATACTGATTAAAAAAGTTGATGAGAAGCTAGTTGAATTAGGAGCTGAGCTTACCTCTTCTGATGTGCTAACCTCGCTGGATATTTTCTTAAAAGAATCAAACAAACCAGTGTTCTTTAAGTTCCTAAACTCGCAAGGGGATTTTACTGCCTACTTCAGGCCCAATAGTGACTCTGACGGAAAAATGTATCCTTCTGAATTTATATATAAAATTTATAGTCAAGGTGATAATACTTGGCTAGGTAACCGAAATTATGACCTTGAAGCAAGTCATGCAATGTGGACTTTTCTAGGTGAAAAAAATTTAAGAAGAGTTAAAGAGTGTTCTCATTTGAACGTGTCTGTATTGCGCTCTAATAAAGAATTACAGACCTTACCTGCTACTCAGTGCTCATATTTTTGATGTAATTGCTATTTCATTAATAGATAAGTATCACTTATCTATTAAAGGTCATGTGTAAACTTGGTATCAGTATTTAAAACTTCAATGTTAATATCTTAATAGGATTGATTAATTTTACTCGTAACAGCCGATATGAAAGTTGCTAATTAGATGGAGCAACCTGAATTTACCCGCTAATTTAATTTTTTGCCTTGAAGTTCCAAAAGCCTGCCCCATATAAAGAGTCATAGTGCAGATTAGACACTTTGTTAATTGGAGATTTACACAATGACTGCAGCACAAAAAGAAACATTAGGCTTTCAAACAGAAGTCAAACAACTATTAAACCTGATGATTCACTCTCTTTACTCTAATAAAGAGATTTTCCTACGTGAGCTTGTATCAAACGCGTCAGATGCGGCAGATAAATTACGTTTCCTTGCGCTTTCTAATGGCGATTTATACGAAAACGATGCGGAATTAAAAGTACGTATCAGCGCCGATAAAGACGCAAACACGGTCACCATTACTGATAATGGTATTGGTATGAGCCGTGAAGATGTGATCAATTCACTAGGTACCATTGCCAAATCAGGCACCGCAGAATTTTTCCAAAACCTAACAGGTGACCAAAGCAAAGATTCACAATTGATTGGTCAATTTGGTGTTGGTTTTTACTCAGCATTTATCGTTGCTGACAAAGTTACCGTGCGTACGCGTAAAGCAGGTGAAAGCCAAGGTATTGAATGGCAATCTGCAGGCGAAGGTGAGTACACATTACAAGAGATTGATAAACCATCACGTGGTACTGAAATCATTCTTCACCTTCGTGAAGACGAAACAGAGTTTGCTGATGAGTTCCGTTTACGTAGCATCGTAACTAAGTATTCAGACCATATTTCTATTCCAGTAGAAATGTATAAAGCAGAAGTACCTGAATCTGAAGGTCCTGACGGCGAGAAAATTCCAGCGCAGCCAGGCGAGTGGGAAGGTATTAACCGCGCAACAGCACTATGGACTCGTGATAAGTCAGAAGTAACAGACGAAGAGTACAAAGAGTTTTATAAGCATATTGGTCATGATTGGGAAGAGCCACTAAGCTGGGCACATAACAAGGTTGAAGGTAAAACAGAATACACCAGCTTGTTATACATCCCGAAAAAAGCACCTTTCGATTTATGGAACCGCGAACGTCAATCAGGTTTGAAACTGTATGTGCAACGCGTTTTCATTATGGATGATGCTGAGCAGTTCATGCCAAGCTATTTACGCTTTGTAAAAGGTTTACTTGATTCAAACGACTTACCACTAAATGTGTCGCGTGAAATCTTGCAAGACAACAAAGTAACGCAAGCAATCCGTAAAGGGTGTACATCGCGCGTACTTAAGATGCTTGAGCGTATGGCGAAAAACCGCGAAGAAGATTACCAAACGTTCTGGAACGAATTTGGTCAGGTGTTAAAAGAAGGCCCAGCTGAAGATGCGGCTAACAAAGAAGCCATTGCTAAGCTATTGCGTTTTGCTTCTACACATACTGATGAAAGCACACAAAATGTATCGCTTGAGCAATATATTGAGCGTATGAAGCCAGAGCAAGACAAAATCTACTATGTAGTTGCTGATTCATTCGCTGCAGCGAAGAACTCACCACATTTAGAGATCTTCCGTAAGAAGGGCATCGAAGTATTGCTTCTAAGCGACCGTGTTGATGAGTGGATGATGAGCTACTTAACAGAGTTTAACGAAAAATCATTCCAGTCAATTACCCGTGGTGACTTAGATTTAGGCAACATGGATGACGAAGAAACGAAAAAAGCGCAAGAAGAGTCAGAAAAAGAAGTTGCTGGCCTAGTCGAGCGCATTAAAACAGCACTAGGTGATAAGGTTAAAGACGTACGCTTTACGCACCGTCTAACTGACTCGCCTGCATGTGTTGTTGCAGATGAGCACGATATGAGCTCGCAAATGCAAAAGTTAATGGAATCAGTTGGTCAAACAGTGCCTGAGCAAAAGCCAATTTTTGAGCTTAACCCAGAGCATCAGCTTGTTAAACACTTAAATGTTGAACAAGACGAAGACAAATTTGCCCAGTGGTCACAAGTACTTCTAGATCAAGCATTATTGGCTGAGCGCGGTACTTTAAAAGACCCCGCAGGCTTTGTAACTCGATTGAACAAACTTATGCTAGATTTAAGCAAATAAGCGTTTTAGCGCAATGAGTTGGAAAAGGGAGCAAGGCTCCCTTTTTTATTGCCGCTAATATAGGCAATTGGTATAAGTTACTTGAGGTATAGCCTTAGTTGTGGAAGAATTCAGACTCTAAAAACAAAACTCCACTGATCGACCATTTTTAAGATTAGTATCACACAGAGGACAATGATATGCGCATTATTCTTTTGGGCGCGCCGGGTGCAGGTAAAGGTACTCAAGCTCAGTTTTTGATGGACAAATACGGTATTCCACAAATTTCTACGGGCGATATGCTGCGTGCAGCAATCAAAGAAGGTACACCACTTGGTCTTGAAGCTAAAAAAGTAATGGATGCAGGTCAATTAGTATCTGATGAAATTATTATCGGTCTAGTTAAAGAGCGCATTGCTAAGCCAGATTGCGAAAAAGGTTTCTTACTAGACGGTTTCCCTCGTACTATTCCTCAAGCAGATGCAATGAAAGAGAATGGCGTGGTAGTTGATCACGTTATCGAATTTGACGTTGCTGATGAAATCATCGTTGAGCGTATGGGCGGCCGTCGTGTACACCCTGTCTCTGGTCGTGTTTATCACGTTGTTTATAATCCACCTAAAGTTGATGGCAAAGATGACATCACAGGTGAAGACCTAATCATTCGTGATGACGACACTGAAGAAACAGTTCGTAAGCGTTTAGGTATTTACCACGACCAAACTAAACCATTAGTTGATTACTACCAAGCTGAAGCGAAAGCAGGCAACACTCAGTACCACAAATTAGACGGTACTCAAGCTGTTGAAGCTGTTAGCCAACAACTTGGTGAGCTTTTAGGTTAATTTACCTTTTAGAATCACAAATAAAAAACCGCCTCTGGGCGGTTTTTTTGTGTCTGTCTCACTGCAAGTAAAATTGCGCTTTACAGTTTCTTTAATGCCGCAATAGCACTGTCGTAATCAGGCTCTTTTGAAAGGTTATCGACAAGCTGCTTGTAAACGATGTTATGTTCTTTATCGAGCACAAATACGGCGCGGGTTAACAAGCCCATATCTTTGATAATCAAACCGTAGTTCTTACCAAAGTCACGCCATACTGAGTCAGATAAAGTTACTACTTTGTCTATATTTTCCGCTTTACAAAAACGCTTCTGTGCGAACGGTAAGTCTGCGCTTAAGGTTAGCATCGCCACACTTGGGTATTCTGAAGCTACTTTTTCATTAAAGTGTTTGGTTTGAATACTACATACACCGGTGTCTAAACTTGGCACAACGCTTAAAAGCACGGCTTGGCCTTGATAGTTGTCTAGTGTGACTGGCGTAAAGCTGCCATCTACTACTTTAAAATTAGGCGCTTTTTGACCAACTTCAACACCTTGTCCTAGTAAAGTGACTGGCTTAGACTGGGCAGAAACCTTACCAGCATCTAAACTATTTTCTGATAAATCACCTGCATAACTAAACGTGCACACTGCACTTAATGCAAATATAAGTGGACGTAACATTATAAGATTCCTTCAAATTAACGCATTTAACATCAGTGTATTATACTCATGAGGTGGCTCCAAGGATTAGTACAATTTAAAATTGTAAATAACCAGTAGTTTGATTAACATGTGTTCGTGACCCTATTTTTTATATATAAAAATAAGAATAAAGTTGCTAGGCCAATTTGCGTCTAGTTAAAAAGTACGGATTTAGAGAGAGAGTATGTCAACATCGGTATTAGTTTGTGATGATTCAAAGTTAGCTCGTCGACAATTAGCACGCTCTTTACCCGATGATTGGGATATTAAAGTTGAGTTTGCTGAAGACGGTGTTCATTGTATTGAGCAAATCAAAAAAATTCAGCCTGAAATACTGTTTCTCGATTTAAACATGCCTGAAATGGATGGCTACGAAGTACTTCAAGCTATTCAAGAACAAGACCTTCATGTTCTCACCGTGGTTGTGTCTGGTGATATTCAGCCTAACGCTCACCAACGTGTGCTTGAGTTAGGCGCTATCGACTTTATTCAAAAACCTTGCTCTGCAGAAAAGCTTGCTAATATCATCGAGCACCATGGCATTAAAGATAAAGCCATGCGTGAGCGCCTTGCTAATAAGCTAGGTGAGCAAGTTGACCCTGATGTACGTGACATCTATCAAGAGCTCACAAACGTGGCTATGGGGCAAGCAGGGGACTTATTAGCGCGTCTTCTTAATGTATTCGTAAAGCTTCCTATTCCTAATGTAAATGTATTAGAGGTAAATGAGCTCGATATGGCTTTACGCTCGATTGATGCGAATGCCACTACATCTGGTGTGTGCCAAGGTTTTATCGGTGGTGGTGTGTCTGGTGAAGCCTTATTGCTATTGAATGATTCAAGTTTTAAAGAAATTGCGTCACTTATGAATTACGAAGGCGAGCTTAACGATAAAGTTGAGCTTGAGCTGCTGATGGATGTCAGCAATATTCTAATTGGCGCGATTTTAACTGGGCTTTCTAAACAGCTCGATATGCGTTTTAGCCAAGGTCATCCTGTGGTGCTAGGACAGCATTGTGATGTGACCGACTTAGTAAAAGCCAATAAATCTCGCTGGCAACGAACGCTGGCGATTGAGATCAGCTATGGCATCGAAAATCATAATATTAACTGTGATTTGATGTTGCTGTTCACCGAGGACTCATTAAAAACCCTTAAGTACAAAGTAGCTTATTTATTAGAAGACTAAACTATGCCTGCAGCCGATTTTAATATGAATGAACTCCATTGGTTAATGGATATGTTTAATACCGTTGATGTAGGCCTAGTGGTGCTCGATAGAGACTACAAAGTATGCATCTGGAATGGGTTTATGGAAAACCATTCCGGCTTATTGCCAAGCGCGGTAAAAGATAAAGACCTGTTTGACTTATTTCCATCAATTGATGAAAAATGGTTTCGCAGCAAATCTGAGTCTGTATTCATTCTAAATAATCGCTCGTTTACTATTTGGGAGCAGCAGCCGTATATTTTCCGTTTTAAAAATTACCGTCCGATTACCGGTAAAGCGGATCATATGTATCAAAATGCCACTTTTATTCCGCTGACGACGACCACAGGTGAAGTATCGCATATCTGTATCATTATCTATGATGTAACCGATGAAGCGGTGAATAAAAAAGAGCTAGAAGAAGCCAACAGTAAGCTTGAACAAATGAGCCGTACCGATGCACTTACTAAGCTTACTAACCGTGGTTATTGGGAAGAAAAGCTACGCAAAGAATACATGCGCATAGTGCGTAGTGGCGGGTGCAGCACCTTGTTAATGTTTGATATTGACCACTTTAAAAAGGTGAATGATGAGCATGGCCATCGAGGCGGTGATGAGGCGCTGCGTCATATTGCAGACTTACTGCGTAAAACTCTACGTGAAACAGACTTAGCAGGTCGCTATGGCGGTGAAGAGTTTGCGGTAACCTTGCTTGATACTGATCATCAAGGTGCACATATCTTTGCTGAGCGACTAAGAACACTGATTGAGAACTCATCAATTTACTTTGATGGCAAACAAATTCAACTGACGGTCAGTATTGGTTTTGCGTGCTTCGACGAGAAGTTTGATCGCTACGAAAAGTGGGTTGAAGCAGCCGATAAAGCCTTATATCACTCAAAAGAAAACGGCCGTAACAAGGTCACAGCTTATACAGATTTATAAACAAACAAGGGGCAAATAAGCCCCTTTTTTATAACAATCCGATTAAGTTTGCGGGTTAAACCCCAAGTGGCGGAAGAACAAGAATATCTGTTTTAAGTAGCTTCATGACTTTTTCGGCGGTATTACCAATTAGATGACCTTTAATACCTGTATTACCCACCGACCCCATAATCACTAAGTCTGCATTTAATTTAGCTGCAACACTTGGGATCACTTGCTCAACCACACCTGCTTTGATTTTAAGCTTGTCTTTTAAGTCGTGGGCTTCGATTAAGGTACGCTGGGCTACGGGTAGCTTTTCAAAGGCGTTAATCACTTGCTCATCTGAAAATACAATACCTAAATCACGTAAAAACGGCGATACATGTACGGTATAACAAGCGTAAAACTCGCTGTCGTAGTCTTTAGCATAGGCTAAGCCTGCTTTGATAATTGCTTCGTTTAAACAGTATTTAGTCGCCTTTTCGCTGCCTAAATCAAGGGCTGCCAGTACATTGGTATTGTTACGCCACTTGTTATCGGCGGCCAAATAAAGCGGTAGTGGACTAAAGCGAATAAGCTGCCAGTCTAGCTCTGTAAATTGCGTTTCTTCGTCGATGTGGCGAGTTTTAATCACCATTTCATAGTCTGACGTATCAAGCTCATTGGCTAGCCACTGTACTGGGCTTTCATGCCACAGGGTTTGCAAAGTATAGCTACCATCATCTAAATGCTCACTAATAAGTGGACCAAGTGCTGCACGAACTTTAGCGAGCTCTTTGTCTTGAATAGCGAGCGCTTCATCAGGTGGAATAGAGAATAAAATGTTATTGGTGTCTTCGTAGCTAAAAGCAACAATATCAATATGCTTCACGCCTTTGGCTTTTTGCTTTGCATGTAATATAGACGTTTTAGCATCGGCTGTAGAGTCGATGATCACCAGTATTTTTTTATTCATTTTTGGCTACTCTGTTGTGTGTCGGGTATCACTGCTTGGGCATTCACCCAATAATGAAACTTCACCTGTTGCGGTTTCTTGTTCCAGTTTTACCTTAAAGCCCCATAGCCTGTAAAGGTGTTTTAACACTTCATCTTTGGATTTAGCTAACGGAATATTGTTATGCGGTACATAACGCAGAGTAAGTGAACGATCTCCTCTAATATCAACATTATACACTTGAATATTTGGTTCGTGGTTACTTAAGTTGTATTGTGCCGACAGGGTTTCACGAACCTGGTGATAGCCCATTTCATCATGGATGGCGCCGACATTGAGGGTCGGCTCTTTTTCATGATCAATAATGGTAAACAACTTAAAATCACGAATAATTTTTGGTGATAAAAACTGGCTAATAAAGCTCTCGTCTTTAAAGTTTTGCATTGCAAAGTGCAGGGTTTCTAACCAATCACTGCCGGCATACTCCGGAAACCATTTCTTGTCTTCTTCTGTTGGATTTTCACAAATACGGCGAATATCAACCATCATGTTAAAGCCAAGAGCATAGGGGTTGATCCCTGAATAATAATTGCTGTTATAGGGCGGTTGATACACCACATTGGTGTGACTTTGTAAAAACTCGAGCATAAAGGCATCGGTGAGCTTACCTTCGTCGTACAGGTGGTTCAAAATGGTGTAATGCCAAAACGTAGCCCAGCCCTCATTCATCACTTGAGTTTGTTTTTGTGGGTAAAAATATTGCGAAATTTTACGCACAATACGAATTATTTCTCGTTGCCATGACTCAAGTAGTGGGGCATTTTTTTCGATGAAGTACAAAATGTTTTCTTGTGGCTCTTCTGGAAAACGGCGCTCACGCTTTTTCGACTCTTGCTGCGAAGTAGGGATTGTGCGCCACAACTCGTTGACTTGCGATTGTAGGTAGTCTTCACGTTCTTGTTGGCGTTTTTGTTCTTCAAAAAGTGAAATACGTTGCGGGCGTTTGTATCGGTCGACACCATAGTTCATTAACGCATGGCATGAATCAATCAGGTTTTCGACCTCGGTAATACCGTATTTTTCTTCGCACTTGGCAATGTAATTTTTGGCAAATAATAAGTAATCGATAATTGAGCTGGCATCAGTCCAGGTTTTGAATAAGTAATTGCCTTTAAAAAATGAGTTGTGACCATAGCAGGCGTGGGCCATTACCAAGGCTTGCATAGGCAGTGTGTTTTCTTCCATTAAATAGGCAATACACGGGTCTGAGTTAATAACTATTTCATAAGCAAGGCCCATTTGCCCACGTTTATAGTTTTGCTCTGTTTGAATGAATTTTTTACCATACGACCAGTGGCTGTAGCCAATCGGCATACCCACACTCGAATAGGCATCCATCATTTGTTCAGCAGTGATCACCTCAATTTGATTCGGGTAGGTATCGAGTTTATAAATTTTCGCTACCCGTTCAATTTCAGTTTGATACTCTGTTAATAGATCAAATGTCCAATCAGGACCGTCGCTAATACGTTTATCGGCCATACTTTACCTCACTGGCAAGGCTATGCGGCGCCTTGCTGCTGACGATTCTTTTTAAATAATTCACGGAAAATAGGGTAAATGTCCTCAACGCCACGAATGTGTTGCATGGCAAAATTGTCGTGGGTTTGCACTATTGATTGATACTCTCGCCATAAACTTTGATGAGCACGAGCGGTAATTTCGATATAGGCGTAATAGCGCACCGCCTTTAACAGTTTATTACGTAAAATTTCGCCACAGTTTGGCGAATCATCAGCCCAGTTATCACCATCAGAGGCTTGCGCTGCGTAAATATTCCACTCTTCAGGGTTATAACGTTCAGCGATGATTTCGTTCATCAGTTTTAATGCACTTGATACTATGGTGCCACCGGTTTCTTGAGAATAGAAAAACTCTTGCTCATCGACTTCTTTCGCTTGGGTATGATGACGAATATAGACAACCTCTATATTTTTGTAGCTACGGGTTAAAAATTGATAAAGCAGAATATAAAAGCGTTTTGCCATGTCTTTCGTTGCTTGATCCATCGAGCCAGACACATCCATTAAACAAAACATCACAGCTTTGCTTGTTGGGTGTGGTTGCTTTTCATAATTACGAAAACGTAAGTCGTAATTATCAATAAAAGGCACTGCTTTAATGCGGTTTTGCAACTCCTCAATTTGGCGTTCAAGTAAGGCAATTGCCGCCTTGTCTGGCTGCTGCTCAGCTTGTAGCAGAGCGAGCTGGCCTTCAAGCTCAGCAAGGTGACGTTTTTTGCCTGCAGTCATCGCCACTCTGCGAGCAAGCGAGCCTTGCAATGAGCGAACAATATCAATATTGCTTGGCATGCCGTCGTTACAAAAACCAGCGCGATGGGTTTTCATTTGCACCAGTTTATCGAGCTGGTTTTGTTGCAGGTTAGGCAGCTCAAGATCTTCGAACAATAAGTCTAAGTATTCATCTTTTGAAATAGAAAATACAAAGTCGTCTTGTCCTTCACCAGAGTCTCTGGCTTCACCTTCGCCACTACCACCACCTTGACCGCCTCCTTGCGGGCGCTTGATTTTGTCGCCCGTAGAAAACTGGTCATTGCCTGGGTGGATCTGTTCACGGTCGCCACCACGTCCTTGATGAAAAATTGGCTCACTGATATCACGTTGCGGAATAGAGATACTCTCGCCGCTGGTGGTATCGGTTACGCTGCGCTTATTAATGGCATCAGATACCGCTTCTTTAATCTGTTTTTTATAACGCCTGATGAACCGTTGACGATTCAAGGTACTTTTGTTTTTTCCATTCAGGCGTCGGTCAATAAAATGCGCCATAACAACCCCCTTAAAACAAACGTTTTTTACTGCGATTTTCTAACGCGTAAATACCATTCAGAAAGTAAACGTACTTGTTTTTGGGTATAGCCTTTCTCAACCATACGATTGACAAAGTCTTCGTGTTTTTTCTGATCTTCAGCCGAGGTTTTCGCATTGAAGGAAATAACCGGCAGCAGATCTTCGGTATTTGAGAACATTTTCTTCTCAATAACTGTGCGAAGTTTTTCGTAGCTGGTCCAAAGCGGATTCTTGCCTTGGTTGTGGGCACGCGCCCGTAGTACGAAATTAACTATCTCATTACGAAAATCTTTAGGGTTTGAAATACCTGCAGGTTTTTCAATCTTCTCAAGTTCTGCGTTTAGAGCTGCACGGTCAAATAACTGGCCGGTATCTGGGTCACGGTATTCTTGATCTTGGATCCAGAAATCTGCATAAGTGACGTAGCGGTCAAAGATGTTTTGCCCATATTCTGAGTACGATTCTAAATAGGCTGTTTGTAACTCTTTCCCGATAAACTCTACATACTGAGGAATGAGGTATCCTTTTAAGTGGCTTAAGTAACGCTCTTCAACATCGGCGGTAAATTGCTCTCGCTCAATTTGCTGTTCAAGAACATAGAATAAGTGCACTGGGTTGGCTGCCACTTCAGTGGTATCGAAGTTAAATACCCGCGATAGAATCTTGAACGCAAAGCGGGTAGAAAGCCCGGTCATGCCCTCATCAACACCTGCGTAATCGCGGTATTCTTGATACGACTTCGCTTTCGGATCAGTATCTTTTAAGCTTTCGCCGTCATACACCCGCATTTTTGAATAGATACTTGAGTTTTCTGGCTCTTTAATTCGCGAAAGGGTGGTAAATTGTGCCAGTGTTTTTAATGTGCCCGGTGCACAAGGCGCATCATGTAATTCACTGTTTTCGAGTAGTTTGTTGTAAATTTTAACTTCTTCAGATACACGTAAACAATAAGGCACTTTGACGATGTAAACACGGTCTAAAAATGCTTCATTGTTTTTGTTGTTCTTAAATGTTTGCCACTCAGATTCATTTGAGTGAGCTAAAATCATGCCATTAAACGGCAGGGCGCTAATGCCTTCTGTGCCGTTGTAATTGCCTTCTTGCGTTGCTGTAAGCAGTGGGTGTAGCACCTTGATTGGCGCTTTAAACATTTCCACAAATTCCATTAAGCCTTGGTTCGCTAAACAAAGTGCACCTGAGTAGGCATAGGCATCAGGGTCGTTCTGTGCAAAGTGCTCAAGCTGGCGAATATCGACTTTACCCACTAACGCTGAAATGTCTTGATTGTTTTCATCGCCAGGCTCTGTTTTCGCAATCGCGACTTGATTTAAAATAGATGGGAAGCGCTTAACCACTCTAAATTGGCTAATATCACCGTTAAATTCGCTTAAGCGTTTTGCAGCCCATGGTGACATCACTGTTTTTAAATAACGCGGTTTAATGCCATATTCTTTTTCTAATAGCTCAGCGTCTTCATTTGGGTCAAATAACGCTAAAGGGTGGTCGTTAACAGGCGAGCCTTTGATTGAGTAAATAGGTACCTGCTGCATTAAGTATTTTAGCTTTTCAGCAATAGATGATTTACCGCCACCTACCGGTCCAAGTAAATACAGGACTTGCTTACATTCTTCTAAGCCTTGCGCAGCATGTTTTAAATAAGAGACGATTTGTTCAATGGCATCTTCCATACCATAAAAATCGTGAAATGCAGGGTAGCGTGCGACTACGCGATTAGAAAACAGCCTGCTTAAACGCGCATCGGTTGATGTGTCGATAATCTCCGGCTCACCGATGGCCATTAATAGCCGCTCAGGTGCGCTGGCATAAGCTGATTTATTCTTCTTACAGATCTCGAGAAATTCCTCAATACTGTATTCTTCTTCTTGCGCTGCTTCGTATCGTGATTGGTAATGCTCAAAAATACTCATAGAGACCTCCGAAAACCCGCTAAAATGACGTGTAATTAGATTAAGAGAAAAGCAAAGGCTAATTAAAGCTTAGTCACGATTTTGAATTTTTGCGCAAGAAAATTAAGAATTTAATTGAAAAAAGCTCATCTTGATTACGCTTTTTGGCTGAGGGCTTGGCTGCGACTTAGAAGGGGCGTGCACTGGCAATAAAAAAGACGCCGAAGCGTCTTTTTTTGATTACTGCTAGTAACAGAAGATTAAGCGAAGTTAGCGTTCGCGAAGTCCCAGTTAACTAATGCCCAGAAACCTTTTAGGTAATCTGGACGAACGTTACGGTAATCGATGTAGTAAGCGTGTTCCCAAAGATCCACAGTTAGGATTGGAGTAACACCTTCGTCAGTTAAAGGCGTTGCAGCATTTGATGTGTTAACGATATCAAGTGTGCCGTCAGCTAGTTTAACTAACCAAGTCCAGCTTGAACCGAAGTTGTTTACTGCTTTGTCGTTTAACGCTTCTTTGAATGCGTCGAAAGAACCCCATTTAGCGTTGATCGCGTCAGCGATTGCGCCTGTAGGCTCGCCACCGCCGTTTGGAGATAGGCTGTTCCAGTAGAACGTGTGGTTCCAGATTTGTGCAGCATTGTTAAATACGCCACCTTCTGAAGAACATACGATTTCTTCTAGAGATTTGTTTTCGAATTCTGTGCCTGGGATCAGACCGTTTAATTTCACAACGTAAGTGTTGTGGTGTTTACCGTGGTGAAACTCTAGAGTCTCTTTTGAAATATGTGGCTCTAATGCATCGATTGCGTATGGTAGTGACGGTAGTTCAAATGCCATTTTTTATCTCCATCTTCTTGGTTGATAGTCCACTCAGTTATAGGTAATAGCAAGGTAAACCGCGTACTTCCCTATACCAAGTGGTATTATAGTGTTACTATAATTGTTGAGTATTTTACTCAAGTTTTAGCAAACAGCAATGCTATTGCTAAAGACTATTTAAAATTGTGGCTACGAATGCCGATTTTAAGTTATATATCTGAGGCCACAGTGAAACTTTTTCAAGGCCAATGTAGTAAGCCAATGTCTTTTTTGAGGTTGTAAATGGAAACCATCGATAAAATTAAACAGCAAATTTCTGAAAATCCTATCCTTCTTTACATGAAAGGATCACCAAAGTTACCTAACTGTGGTTTTTCTTCACAAGCATCACAAGCACTTATGGCGTGTGGTGAGCAGTTTGCTTACGTTGACATTCTACTTAACCCAGATATCCGTGCAGAGTTACCTGCATACGCAAACTGGCCAACTTTCCCACAACTATGGGTAGAAGGCGAGCTTATCGGTGGTTGTGACATTATCATCGAAATGTTTCAACGTGGTGAATTACAGCCACTAATCACTGAAACAGCAGCAAAGTACAAAGAAAAAGACGCTGAATAATTATTTTTAGTGTAGAGAAAAGCCGCTGATTGCGGCTTTTTTTATTTTCGGCCCTAAACCACCTACTTCAGTAGGTGGTTATCATCATTTAGGCTTTGCCTGAAAAAATACTCATGTTAATTCCTTACTTGATTTTTAGCGAAGTCATATAAGGAAAAACATGA